>NZ_JAEDXV010000089.1:0-254 GCF_036877645.1 Terriglobus sp. ADX1 | reverse complement strand
CAGAACGAGATCAACGCATTACAAAATAAGCCGAACACGACCGTTGCTGCGAGTGTGTCTGCGCCAATTGCCCCTCCAGTTGTCACCCCTCCCCCCAAGCCTGATGGCACGATCGTGAGTGTTCAGCCTCCTTCGTCGGCAGTGCAGCTTTCCGAGCGGAAGACGCGTCAGGGCGCTGGCCAAGCAACGCGGACTTACGACACGTTCTCAGAAGATCCCTTTGCTGTCGCACGGCTCTATAACGTGCCGCTTGA
>NZ_JAEDXV010000088.1:0-255 GCF_036877645.1 Terriglobus sp. ADX1 | reverse complement strand
CCTGGGTTATCGCGCAAAGCGCGATCCGTCGCACGGAGTGCGAACCAGCGAAGCTCCTACGAATGAAATTCGTCATCCTGAGCGAAACGAAGTGAAGCCGAAGGACCTGCATTCCTCTCAACTCACTCCAACGCCGCAGGAAACCAAAACCGCATCAACAGCCAAACCACCGGCTGCCCAGGTCCGCGAAGCTAATCCGGCATCGCGCAACGTGCGATCCATGGCACGGAGTACGAACCAGCGAAGCTCGTACGA
>NZ_JAEDXV010000087.1:0-255 GCF_036877645.1 Terriglobus sp. ADX1 | reverse complement strand
CCTGGGTTATCGCGCAAAGCGCGATCCGTCGCACGGAGTGCGAACCAGCGAAGCTCCTACGAATGAAATTCGTCATCCTGAGCGAAACGAAGTGAAGCCGAAGGACCTGCATTCCTCTCAACTCACTACAACGCCGCAGGAAACCAAAACCGCATCAACAGCCAAACCACCGGCTGCCCAGGTCCGCGAAGCTAATCCGGCATCGCGCAACGTGCGATCCATGGCACGGAGTACGAACCAGCGAAGCTCGTACGA
>NZ_JAEDXV010000086.1:0-255 GCF_036877645.1 Terriglobus sp. ADX1 | reverse complement strand
TGATGCTTTCCATGAAAAACGAACGCTATGTTCGCGAGGTTTGCACAAGGAACGCGATGGATTCTGTGGAGTCCGATTGCATTACCGTTGCACGAGAGGAATGCAGGTCCTTCGACTTCGCTGCGCTTCGCTCAGGATGACGAATTCAGAGAAGGCGCTCCGCCGTAAGAACGGAGCGCCTTTGGATTACTGGCAGGCTTCGCAGCTCTCAGGATTTTCGAGAGAGCAGGCGATGGCGGCGGAGGCATCCAGCGG
>NZ_JAEDXV010000085.1:0-255 GCF_036877645.1 Terriglobus sp. ADX1 | reverse complement strand
TGAAATCAAGGAATCCTCCACCCGCATCAGCATGGCTGGTCTGAAGCAGTGCCTGAAGGATGCCGGCATCAACTGCTAAGTGGAGATACAGCGAAGCTCAAACGCGCAAAGCGCGTCATCCTGAGCGGAACGAAGTGAAGCCGAAGAACCTGCATTCGCTTCTGCCCACTCCACTTCACTGGAAACAAAAGATGCCCGCCGCACAAAAGCGACGGGCATCTTCACATCCGTAGAAAATCTATTTCCCGAAACCAA
>NZ_JAEDXV010000084.1:0-255 GCF_036877645.1 Terriglobus sp. ADX1 | reverse complement strand
GCAAAAGAAATAGAGCTGGCAGGTTATTTCCACCAAACCGCTAAAATAGAACAAGAAGGAAAAGGGCCACGCATTCGCGTGGCCCTAACTCTTTTAGAAAGACGATTTTGCCTCTAACCCCAATGGGGAGACGATTTTACAGCCACTAAAACCGTAAACCCAATAGAAAGACGATTTTAGAAAAACAGGGGGAGGGGGTACCCCTGCCGTGGCATCTACCCCCGAAGCGAAACCAACTGATCCGTCATGATCTGG
>NZ_JAEDXV010000083.1:0-255 GCF_036877645.1 Terriglobus sp. ADX1 | reverse complement strand
AGCGATCATGCCAACACCATACGCGTGCCACATCCGGATCGTTCCATGATTCTTTGCAAAAAGAACGCAGCACCCACGATAGGTGCTGCGTTCTGCTTCTACGTTTTAACCTGTCGTCATTCTGAGCAGAGCGAAGAATCCCAACGCATTCTCAGGCTGCGATACAGCGACATGTTTTCTTGCAAACATCTTCAAAACGGCGGTCGGTTTACATCTTCACGACATCGATGTAATACAAATCTTCCGCTACATGGA
>NZ_JAEDXV010000082.1:0-255 GCF_036877645.1 Terriglobus sp. ADX1 | reverse complement strand
CCGCTGGATGCCTCCGCCGCCATCGCCTGCTCTCTCGAAAATCCTGAGAGCTGCGAAGCCTGCCAGTAATCCAAAGGCGCTCCGTTCTTACGGCGGAGCGCCTTCTCTGAATTCGTCATCCTGAGCGGAGCGCAGCGAAGTCGAAGGACCTGCATTCCTCTCGTGCAACGGTAATGCAATCGGACTCCACAGAATCCATCGCGTTCCTTGTGCAAACCTCGCGAACATAGCGTTCGTTTTTCATGGAAAGCATCA
>NZ_JAEDXV010000081.1:0-255 GCF_036877645.1 Terriglobus sp. ADX1 | reverse complement strand
TTTTTGCGGAGCGGATGCGGCAGTTTGCGGATCTGACTGCGCCGGTGATCGAGCACTATCGCGCCCAGGGCCGGTTTGAGGTCGTGGATGGCGAGCAGCCAGTGGAAGTGGTAACGGAACGAATCGTCGCGGCGCTGAAGCGTCTGCGGCGCGAGGGCATGTAAGCAGTACCGATGGCGATCGCGATTAAAACACCGCAGGAAATCGAGAAGATGCGCGCAAGTGGCCGCATCCTGCGTCAGGTCCACATTGCAG
>NZ_JAEDXV010000080.1:0-255 GCF_036877645.1 Terriglobus sp. ADX1 | reverse complement strand
GGCGGGTCAGCAGCAGGCCATCCCTGACAGCCCTCGTCCCAACGTCATTCCGCAGGCCGCTGGCGTCACCCCCGGTAAGGGCATCACGACCAGCACCAGCACCGACGACGGCGGCAACGGCGGCGTCGTTCCCACATCGTCGCTCCCCGGTGCTCAGCAAAAGAATGAAATTCCCGAAGCTGATCAGCCGGCTCCAGACCTCAAGGCTGAACTCGGCCCCGGCGGCCGCGTCCAGACGCTGAACGTCGGCGTCAA
>NZ_JAEDXV010000007.1:0-177996 GCF_036877645.1 Terriglobus sp. ADX1 | reverse complement strand
GCGCATGGGACGCACACGTTGCTGACGTACACCATTGGCGGACAGGAGAGTGCGGCGGCTAGTGCTGCGCCTAAGAAAGCCGCTGAGGCCAAGGTGAAGACGCCGACGATTGCGAAGGTGGCTCCTGCGCCGGTGCCTGAGGCGAAGCCCGAAACCGAGAAGGGAAGCGGCTCGTCAGGCGTGAGTGCGCTGGGCAGCGGCAATGTACGGATTGCGATTGTGAAGGTGTTTCCGCGTCCTGCGCCGGATCTGAGCAGCCTGCCGAAGGGTAAGGGCGGCAACGTGATCATGGACGCCGTGATTGATGCGCATGGCGTGATTACGAAGCTGACGCTGGAGCAGGGGCTGGGCGATCCGATTGATCAGCAGGTGATGGCGACGGTGCGGGGATGGAGTTTTGATCCGGCTACTCGGGATGGTCAGCCGATTGCGAGCGAGCAGGAGATCGTGTTGCATTATGAGCGCGGTTGAGGCGCTTCGTGCCGGCTCTGATAGAGCGGGCCGTTGGCCCTCAGGAGATTTTGGGGCGTGGCATACCTAGGCCTTCGGCCTAGGCTAAGATAGCGGCGCGCCTTTGGCGCTTGTTTGGTAGCCGCTTGATTGTGTGGTGATGCCATGCCATTTCACATCTTGTTGTGAATCAGACATTGATTGCGTTGTGTTTGCCCATGTCTCCTTGATGGAGATAATGAGCGCCAAAGGCGCGACGAGATATTAGCCTAGGCCGCAGGCCTAGGTATTGTTGCGTTGTACCGAATGAGGGCCAACGGCCCGTTCTAGTCCCACAGGTATTGTTCGTCGTGTTCGACGCCGTAGCGTTTGAGGATGGCTCGGAGTTCGTCGCGGAAGTCGATCTTACGGTGATGTTCTTCCTGGTTTTCGATGTACCGGACGAGTGCATCAAGGTCGGATTTGCCGAGCGTGAATGCGCCGTAGCCTCGTTGCCATGCAAAGTTCGACTCACCCTGAGTTTTTATCCATTGCGATGAGGATGTTTTCAGTTCGGAGATGAGGTCGGCGATGGTGATGGTTCGGGATAGACCGATGGCGAGATGTACGTGGTCCGCGGTGCCGCCGACGCGAAAGCATTCGCAACCGAGGCTGCGGGCTACCGTGGCGAGGTAGGCGTGGAGATCACGCGGGTTGCGGATGTTTGGTGTGCGGTCTTTAGTGCTGAAGATGATGTGGATTAGTAGGAATGTTAGTGATTGTGGCACGCGAGGATTATAGAGCGGGCCTTTGGCCCTTCCGAATTTATGTGCGGTCTTACCTAGGCCTTCGGCCTAGGCTAAGATAGCGGCGCGCCTTTGGCGCTTATTTCGTAGGTTCTCCCAAGGTATTCGCTCAAGCGAGTTGTGTGTTTAACGTCACAGGCATACGCATTGATGGTGCCTGTGACGTTTGCCATCATGATTAAGTCCAGTCCTCACTTGGCATCGCGCCAGTTGGGGCCTTGGCCTACTTCGGCGACTATGGGGATGGAGAGTTGGATTACGCTCTCCATTTCTTGTTTGACTAAGGCGGCGACTGCTTCCGCTTCTTCCTTTGGGGCGTCGAAGAGGAGTTCGTCGTGAACCTGCAGGGTCATGCGGGTTTTGTAGTTGCCTGCGGTGAGTGCCTTGTCGATGTGGAGCATGGCTACCTTGATCATGTCGGCGGCGGTGCCTTGCAGTGGGGTGTTGACGGCGGTGCGTTCTGCGAAGCCGCGCATGTTGGGGTTGCGCGACTGGATGTCGGGGATGGGGCGGGTGCGGCCGAAGAGGGTGCTTACTTTGCCTGTTTCGCGCGTCTTTTCGAGCGTTTCTGTGATGAAGTTCTGCACGCCCTTGTAGCGGTCGAAGTAGGTTTCGATGTAGGTGCGGGCTTCTTTCTGGTCGATGCCTAACTGCGCTGCCAATCCAAACGGACTGATGCCGTAGACGATGCCGAAGTTGACGGCCTTGGCGCGGTTGCGGGTTTCCTTGCTCATGGTGGCGGGGTCGACGCCGAAGACTTCTGACGCGGTGAGCGTGTGGATGTCGATGTTGGTGCGGTAGGCGTTGAGCAGGAGCGGGTCCTGCGAGAAGTGGGCCATGAGGCGGAGTTCGATCTGCGAGTAATCGGCGGAGAGGATGATGTTGCCGGGCGCGGCGGTGAAGGCTGCGCGGATTTCTCTGCCTAACTCCGTTCTTACCGGAATATTTTGTAAGTTGGGGTTCGTGGAACTTAGTCGGCCTGTGGCGGTGCCTACCTGGTTGAAGGTGGTGTGGACGCGGGAGTCGGTGTCGACCAAGAGCGGGAGTTGTTCGGTGTAGTTACTGCGTAACTTGGCTAACTGTCGGTACTCGAGTACGAGGCGCGGGGCGTCGTGGTGTTCGGCGAGTTCTTCGAGGACGTCCTGCGCGGTGGAGACGACTTTGCCCTTGCCGTACTTGAG
Organism: Terriglobus sp. ADX1; assembly: GCF_036877645.1. Taxonomy (NCBI): domain Bacteria; kingdom Pseudomonadati; phylum Acidobacteriota; class Terriglobia; order Terriglobales; family Acidobacteriaceae; genus Terriglobus; species Terriglobus sp. ADX1. The sequence goes on along the minus strand of NZ_JAEDXV010000007.1, from coordinate 175,580 downwards.
TGGCTTGGGCAGGTTCATCTCGTTGAAGAGGACTTCTCCTAATTGTTTCGGAGAGTTGATGTTGAAGGTGCGGCCTGCGAGGGTGTGTATGCGGGCGGCGAGGTCGTCCATGGCGACGGCGAGGCGAGTGTTCTGCGCGCGGAGGAGGTCGGTGTCGATGCGGCAGCCGGCTTGTTCCATGTGGAGGAGCACGGGGACGAGCGGGAGGTCGATGTCGTTGTAGGTTTTGGTTAGCTCGGCTTCTTCGATCTGCGGGCGCAGTAGTTGCGTGAGTTGGAAGACGGCGCTGGCGGCTTCGGGGAGGATGTATGGTGGTGGGGTTTGCTTCTTTTCTACCTGCGTGAGTGCGCGGTCGTTGAAGCGTGCGGCTACGTCCGAGAGCTTGTGGCTACCGTGCGTGGGGTTGATGAGGTAGCTGTAGAGCATGACGTCGTCGCGGACGTTGTTGATTTCGATCTTGGCGCGTTCGCAGGTGCGCAGGACGGCTTTGAGGTCGTGAACTGCTTTGGGGATTTTGTTGTCTGCTAGTGCTTTTTTAACTGGCTCGGCTACGTCGCTGTTGAGGTCGAGCAGGATGGCTTTGTTGGCTGTTGTTGCGAGGCCTACTGGCAGCGGTTCGGTTTGCGGGGGCGCGAAGGGTTTGGCTTCGACTGGGGTGGTCATGGAGCCGAAGAGATCCATGTTGGTGGCGATGGGATCTTCGGCGGGGGATTCGGTGTCGGACTCGGCGTCTGCGCCTGCTTCTTCCGCGATGGCTTGCGCGTCTTCCGGGAAGAAGACTGCCAGGATGTTTGTGGAATCCCACGTCTCAGAATCGAGACGTGGGGCACCCGGTGTTAGTGGTGCGAGGAGGTCGGTGATGTCCTGTGCGGTGGGCTCGAGGATGTAGTCGATCTTTTGCGCTTCGGGGGCGGGTAGGTCCTTGAGCAGCGTGGTGAATTCGAGTTCGGTGTAGAGGCTGCGGAGTTCGGCGAGGTTGGGCTCGGTGGCGGTGCTCATGGCTTCGAGCGAGTAGTCGACCGGCAGATTGCAGTGGATGGTGACGAGCTCTTTGGAGAGCATGACGGTGTCACGGTTGTTCTGCAGGGATTCGCGTTGGCGTTTGCCCTTGATGCTGTCGGGGTTGTCACGGGCTGCGTCGAGCGCGGCTTCTACGGAGCCGAACTGCTGGATGAGTTCGACGGAGCCCTTGTCACCGATGCCGGGTGCGCCGGGGACGTTGTCGACGGAGTCGCCGCGTAGAGCCATGACGTCGATCACGCGTTGCGGTGGGACGCCGAGGACTTCTTCGACCTTGGCGGGGTCGAGGATGAGGTTGTCCTTGGTGGGGTTGAGGATGTGCACGTGGTCGGTGACGAGCTGCATCATGTCCTTGTCGGACGAGACGATGTAGACGGGGTGGCCCTGTTCGCTGAGGCGCTGCGAGAGTGTGCCGATGACGTCGTCGGCTTCAAAGCCTTCGTGCGCAAGGATGGGGATGCCGAAGGCTTCGAGCGCGCGACGGATGTAGGGCTGCTGCTGGATGAGGTCGGGCGGGGTTTCGGTGCGGGTGGCTTTGTAGCCGCCGTAGTCGACCTCGTCAAACTGCTGGGTCTTGATGTTGAACTTCTTGATGGTCTTCATCTGCGCGGCGGCTTCGTTGCGGTGGATGGGCTCGCCGCCCTCGTAGATGGCTGCGAGGTAGTGCGGATGGAAATCCTGGCGCAGCTTGTTGATCATGTTGATGAAGACATAGGTGGCCGCTGTGGGTACGCCGGTGCGCGTGGACATGGGCCGCGACCGCTGCATGGCGTGGTAGGCGCGGAAGATGAAGGCCATGGTATCGAGCAGGTAGACGGGCGGCTTGGTTTCGTTCGGCATCGTGTATCAGTATCTCGCGGAACGTCTTGTCAGACGGTTTTGGCTGTTCGTTTCCGCTTTGCCGAGGATGTTGCTGCAAGCAGGGCGACGATGGCTGATCCCCTGGGAGAGCCGAGGCCGGTGCAGGCGTCCCAGCCGGTGTTTGCCTTGTAGGCTCCGTTGTTGCCCTGGGTGATGTCACGGAAGGCTTTTTGTCCTGTTGCGCTGTAAAGCTTTGCCTGCGGCAATCCTGCTGCGTTTTTATTTTGTGCGTTGCTGAGCGCGATGAGGCCGGCCCAGAGTGGAGCGACTGCACTGGTACCTCCGATGACCATGTTCTGGCCGTCGACGCGTACCTGGTAACCGGTGGTGGGATCGGCATCGCCTGCGACGTCAGGGACGCCTCGGCCGGATTTTGTTGCGGCGATACCGGATTGCCATGCGGGCTGTGGGAAGACGGTGCTGATGCCGCCACCGGTTGCGCCCTCGTCGTTTGTGGTTTCGTTCCAGACGACTTCGTTTGTGATGGCGCCGTTTGCGGCTGTGAGTTTGGTGCCGCCGCAGGCGAGAACGTTCGGACTGCTGGCGGGGAAGTCGACGTGATTGCTGCCGTCGCCCACGCCATCGTCCGAGCCGTTGTCTCCAGCCGCGACGGTGACGGTGATGCCGAGAGCCGCGGCGGCTTTGCAGGCGTTGTCCATTGCAGTGATTGCCTGCGCGCTCCAACTGGATTCCGGGCCGCCCCAGCTGATGGAGATTACGGTGGGTTTGTTTTTCGTATCGTGTACGGCGGTGGTAATGGCGTCGACGAAACCCTGATCGGTGTTGGGCGCGAAGTAGGCGGCGATTTTTGCTCCGGGAGCTACGGCGGCTGCTACTTCGATGTCGAGCATCACTTCGCCGTCTGCTCCGTTGGCGTTGCCGGGAGAGTTCTTCCCACCGTCAACCAGAACTGCTTTGACTGTCGGCGCGGAGAGGCTGAGCGATTTGAAATAAGCGGTGATGTCGGTGGTGCGGAATCCGCCTCCGAGTTCGATCACGGCAATGGTCTGTCCTGTGGCTTTCGCATTGGATGGAAATCCGTACAGCTGCGCAAGCTGCGGTGGTGTGAACGATGCGTTTACGGCGCGAGCGTGGGCGATACGAAACTTGGGAGTAGCCTGCGGACGATCATCCAGACCAAGCACAGCCTGCACGTGGGGCAGCAAGGACTGTGGGAGTTCAATCGTGCCTTCGCGCACGTGGTATGTGACGCCATCTGCGACGTGCTCGTGCAGTGCGACGCCGAAGGCCTCCTGCATATTTTTGGCTGTGCCTGTGAGTTGAACGGTGCGGCGCACGGCGTCGGCTTCCGCGGTCAGGCTGAATGCTTTCGCGAAGTCCTTCACGATTTTTATAGCCTGCGGAGTGGCTGCATGCCTGGCTTTGAATTGTGCTCGCGTAAGGTGTTTGCCGGACACTGCTGCGTCTGGAATTGGTTTGGCACAGTGAAGGATTACGGAGACAGTGATGCGTTTTCGACCGGAGTACGGAGTGCTTGCAGCTGCGGTGATGTGGCTGGTGGCGATTGCGGGTTTGTTGCTGCCGGGGAGTGGGCCGCGGGGTTCAGTACGGAAATCTGGCTTGGGGGATTTGGTGGTTCGGGGCATGGGCGAGCCTCCTGCTCATTTGAGATGCAGGAGACTGGTCGTCGCGCTTTGCAGTCATCCTGCCATTTGAGGCTTCCCGCTGCACTGGAGTGGAGTGAGAAGAATGCAGGTCCTTCGGCTTCGCTCAGGATGACGAACTTCGTTCGTATGATCGCGCTTTGCGCGATAGCCCTGGTTCGCTTCGCGGAACATGGGGCACCCGGGATTTGGAGTTGGAAGGGGTTGGATGCGGTGGATGGTGAGAAGGTGTTGGGATCCTTCGCTTTGCTCAGGATGACGGCCTTTCGGGCCGTATGAGCTTCGCTTGTGATGTACCCCGACTTCCGCCGTATGAGATTCGCTTGTGACATACCCCGACTTCAGCCGTATGAGCTTCGCGTGTAATGTTCCGACTTAACTCAGGAACATGCAGTCGCCGTAGGAGAAGAAGCGGTAGTGTGCTTCGACGGCGTGGGCATAGGCGAGGAGGATTTTTTCGCGGCCCGTGATGGTTTGGTTTTCTGTTTCGGCTAATGCACTGACAAGCATCAGGAGTGTGGATTTGGGCAGATGAAAGTTCGTCAGTAGCGCGTTGACTAACTGAAAGCGATGGCCCGGTTGCAGGAAGATGCTGGTGGTGCCGCTGTGCGGTTCAATGCGGTTGATGGCGGCGATGTGTTCGAGCGTGCGCGTGGTGGTGGTGCCCACGGCGATGATGCGTCGACCTTCGGACCTGGCTTTGTTGATGGCTTCTGCGGTGGCTGCAGGGAGCGTGTAGGGCTCTTCGTGGAGACGGATGTCTGCGAGGTCTTCAACTCGCACAGGCTGGAAGGTGCCGAGGCCTACGTGCAGGGTGACGTATTCGATCTGCACGCCTTTTGCTTTGATCTGTTCCAGGACTTGGGGGGTGAAGTGCAGGCCTGCTGTTGGGGCTGCGGCGGAGCCGTGAGTGTTGGCTCCGGCGTAGACCGTCTGGTAGCGGGTGCGGTCTTCCTCTTCGTCTTCTTCGCTGCGATGGATGTAGGGCGGCAGTGGCATGTGGCCTAACTGCTCTAATGCGCCGAAGAAGTCTGGTGTGGGAGCGAACTGGAGGGTGCGTTCGCCGAAGTCGCCGGATTCGATGACTTCGGCTTGGAGGATGATTTGTGCAGGTGCGGTTCGCGCTTCCGCGCGAATACCCAGGTTAGCTTCGCGAACCTGGGGCACCCAGTTGGTGTTGGGATCCCACGTCTCAGAATCGAGACGTGGGGCACCCGCATTTGAGGCTTCGAAGATGAGGCGTTCGCCGGTGGGGACTTTGCGACCGGGTTTCACGAGGGCTCGCCAACGGTCGTTGCCGAGAGGCTGCGTGAGCAGGACTTCCACCTGGCCGGTGGGTGCGGGGCTGTTGTGCTGTGTGCGGAGGCCGGCGCGGCGCGCGAAGAGGCGTGCGGGGATGACGCGGCTGTTGTTGAGGATGAGCAGATCGCCTTGGTGGAGCTGCGAAGGGAAGTCGCGGAAGTGGGCGTCAGTGTAGTCGCCGGTTTGGCGGTCGACGAGGAGCATGCGGCTGTCGCCGCGTTCGGCGGGCGGATGCTGCGCGATCAGTTCTGTGGGGAGATGGAAATCGAAATCGGAGACGCGCACGTTGTTTATTGAAGCAGCGAGGCGAGGGACTCAGCAAGTCAGCGGAAGGCGTGGTGGATGACCGAGTGGCGCTTTGGAGGCCAAAAGCTCTGTTGGTAACAGTTGCTTGTTAGTTTGTGCATCGGTTCGGTGGTTTGTTTACGTATCTTCAGCGGGTGAGTGTTTCTGTGGCGGTCGTATCGGCACGGAGTTTGGGGAGGGTTTGTGCGGAGAGTGTTGCTGGCTGTGGCTTTGAATTTGGTAGCGATGCCGTCCCTGGCGGTTTGGGCTCAGGGTGCAAAGCCGGCGAGCTTTGAAGTGACACTGATTAAGCCAGCAAAGCCGGAGGAGACGGGCAGAGGCTGGGACTCGGATAGAAATTCCACGAGCATTGAGAACTACCCGCTGCAGGATCTGATCATGCGTGCGTATGACCTGAAGTCGTCGACGCAGGTGGTGGATGCGCCGGAGTGGGCTGACAAGGATCGTTATGACATTGTGGCCAAGTCTTCTGAGCAGGAGTTCGATCGGCTTGGCAAGTTGAAGCCGGAAGAAAGCAGCGCGGAGTACCGCGAGATGCTGCAGTCAATGCTGGCGGAGCGGTTTGGGCTGCAGGTGGAGAAGAGCATGCGGCGGATGCCTCGATTCACGATGGAACGCGTTTCGAATGCGGCGATGGGGCCGGGTTTGAAGCCGACGCCAACGGGGCCGGACGGAAGACCGGCTGGCGGCAGGAATGTGTCGTCGCATGGGAGTTCCGCGCTGGTGACGATGGACGTCTCCGGTGCATCAATGGAGGACATTGCGAAGATCCTTTCCGGGCGCACGGAGGTGGGCCGACGTGTTGTTGTGGACAAGACGGGCGTGCCGGGCTACTTCAGCTTCAAGATCGAGTTTGCACCGGATAGCGGGATGGGGATTTCGCCCAATGCGACATTGCCCGGGCTGCTGGAGATGGTGCGGCAGCAGCTGGGCCTGAAGCTGGTGAAGGATGAAGGCGATGTACCGGTGGTGATTGTAAAGGCGGCAAAGAAGCCGGAGCTGGATTAGAGGATCCAGCACCTTATTCATTCGGTCTAGATGAGCAATTTGAGGTACTGAATGCTTTTCAGGCGGGTAGCGCGGCGGCGGGAGCGGCTGCTTTTGCTGCGGCTTCTGCCAGCGGGCGGTGATGCAGCGTGAAGAGCGCCAGTTCGAGGCGATCGCTGGCTCCGGTCTTGTCGTAGATGGAACGGAGATAGTTTTTAACGACCTGCTCCTTGGTTCCAATCTCATCGGCAATCTGGCGGTTCTTCCAACCCTGCACAATGAAGCCCACGATTTGCAGTTCGCGGGTGGTGAGCGCGTCGCGAATGCGACGTCCGGCGCTGTCGTCTGGTTCGGCGACCGGTGCTTTGACGCTGCGTTCGCCGTTGAAGACGCGACGGACGCAGAGCAGTAGATCGTCTGTGGAGACGTGGCGCGAGAGCAGGCCATCCATCTTGCGAACGACGGTTGCTTCCGGTTCGTTGCCGTTGTCGTGTAGCAGGATGATGCGAACGCCGTTGGCAGAAGCGGCTGCAAACGTTCTGTCGAAGTCTGCGTCGAGTGAGGCTGCGAGCAGAAGGATGGCGTTGCGTGCGGGAGCGATTAGGGGCAGGAGTTCGTCCGGGGTACCACATTGGCCCAGAACGGTCATATCGTCCTGGGAGGAGAGGACGCGTGCCATTCCTGAACGGAAAATGGCTTGATTATCGGCGAGCAGAATACGAATCATGGCGTAAGCGCGGCGTTTCGAACAGTAGAACAGCGTGGGGGAATTTTTCGTGTCTGGAGAGCTAAAAACTGTGTTGCCATGAGTATGCAACACGTTGTGCCTTTCGACGCGAAATAATTGCATCAGAGCACAGTATTCGGGAATCTAAAGCACGGCAGGCGGAGAAGACGCCGCAGGCGGTGGAACAGGAAGGCACATGGCACGACCGATTTTGTTCGCGGTGGATGACGACGTCAGCGTTCTGGAAGCCGTCGTTGGCGATTTGCGCCGCAAGTATGCGCAGGAATATCGCATTGTGCGCGCCGCCTCAGGGCAGGCTGCGCTGGATACATGCGATCAGTTGAAGAATCGCGGGGACGCCGTAGCGCTGTTCCTGAGCGATCAGCGTATGCCGGGCATGACCGGTGTGGACTTCCTAAGCCAGGCGATGGGGCTTTATCCTGACGCGAAGCGTGTTCTGCTGACCGCGTACGCCGATACGGAAGCTGCGATTCGTGCGATCAACACAGCGCGGATTCACTACTACCTGAACAAGCCCTGGGATCCGCCGGAGGACAAGCTGTACCCGGTACTGGACGATCTGCTGTTCAGTTGGCACCAGGGGTATAAGCCGCCTTATGAAGGATTGCAGGTGGTGGGAACGCGCTGGGGATCGAAGGATCATGCTGTGCGCGACTTCCTTTCACGCAATCACGTTTCTTTTCGTTGGCTGAATCCTGATTCTCAACCGGAGGCGCTGGAGCTGCTGAAGTCGCGCGGTCTGGACGATGCGAAGTTGCCGGTGGTGGTGTTCTCGGATGGCACTTCGACTGTGCAGCCCACGCAGATGGAGTTGGCAGAGAAGATTGGCCTGCGTGTGCAGGCGGAAAAAGAGCACTACGACCTGGTAGTGGTGGGCGCTGGACCTGCTGGCCTGGCTGGTGCGGTGTATGGCGCTTCAGAAGGCTTACGCACGCTGGTCGTGGAGCCAGATGCAGTGGGTGGACAGGCTGGATCGAGTTCGCGCATTGAGAACTACCTGGGCTTCCCGGATGGCGTGAGTGGCGATGAACTGGCGCGTCGTGGATTTGTGCAGGCGCAGCGGCTGGGTGCAGAGTTCCTGACGCAGCGAGTGACGAAGATTCGCGTAGAAGATCAGTACCGCTTTGTGACGATGGGCGATGGGCGCGATGTAAGCTGCTCTGCCGTGTTGCTGGCGACCGGTGTTAGCTGGTGCAAGCTGGATGTTCCGGGCGGCGATGAGTTGATTGGCGCAGGCGTGTACTACGGTGCGGCGCAGAGTGAAGCACAGTCGTGCAAGGACGAAGAGGTCTTTGTGGTGGGTGGTGCGAACTCTGCCGGGCAGGCTGCGATGAACTTTGCCCGTTACGCGCGCAAGGTGACGATGCTGGTGCGGGGCAAGGGATTGGCGCAGAGCATGTCGCAGTACCTGATAGACCAGATTGCGGGGACTCCGAACATTACGGTCGAAACAGGAACTGAGATTACGCGCTTCTGCGGCACGGACCATTTGCAGGGCATTGAACTGCGCACGCCGAACGGTACGGAGAATCGTGCGGCGACTTCCGTGTTCATCTTCATTGGCGCGGCGCCGAAGACGGAGTGGCTGCCGAAGGAAGTGGCATGTGACGATCGCGGCTTTGTGCTGGCCGGACCGGACCTGAAGCGTGTGGGAGTAGATCGCGTGGGAGATCGCAATCCTTATCTGCTGGAGACAAGTGTCCCCGGCATTTTTGTGGCGGGTGATGTGCGGCATGGTTCGGTAAAACGTGCGGCCTCCGCGGTTGGCGAAGGGTCCATCGCAATTCAATTTGTGCATCAGTATCTGGCGGGGTTCTAAGGGTTATGGCAACAGCAACAGATTGCCTTGCAAACAGTGTGGAATGGCAGCGCAAAGCTCTGGATGAGCTGCAGCGTGTGAAGCCATTTGGTGAAAACGTGCCGGAAGACGAACTGGCCTGCCTGGTGGCGGCCGCGCAGGACATGTATGTTCCTGCGGGTACAAAGATCGTCGACCAGGAAGATGATCTTCAATACTTCACCGTTTTTCTTGAGGGAAGAGCTCACGTTTCTCGCAAGGATGTGCAAGGCAATTACTTCTTCAGCAAGATCATGGAGGCGCCTGCCTTTATGGGTGAGGTGCCGCTGCTGAGCGGTCTGCATTCGAATGTTACGGTCATTGCGCAAACAGACATTCGTGGTCTTCGCCTGGACGAGGAATCGTTTTGGTCCGGCATGTCACATTGCCCGCATCTGCGCTCCGTGATTGTTGGCGAAATGCGTATGCGGCTGATGGGCATGCAGACTCAGCAGACGCAGCAGGCAAAGCTGGCGATGCTGGGCACCATGACGGCGGGGTTAATGCATGAGTTGAATAACCCCGGTGCCGCCGCGCGCCGTGCTGCAGCGCAGTTGCGAGACAACCTGCGTCACATGCATGAGATTGCTCGCGCATTTTCAGAGCATGGCCACACCGATGAGCAACGCGCCTGCCTTACGGCATTGCAGGAGAGAGCACTCTCTGTACGCAAGGACCGCTGCCTGAGCTCGCTGGAGCAGTCGGATGCGGAAGAAGAGATGGGCGAGTGGCTGGAGTCGCACAACATTGCAAAGGCGTGGGACATTGCGCCGGTGATGGTGGCCAGCAACATTGGCACGCACGAACTGGATTGCCTGGCGGATGTGTTTCAGAGCAGCGAACTGGCCGCGCCGCTGGAATGGCTTGAAGCCACTGCGTCGTCCATGCAGATGGTCACGCTGGTTGAGGAATCAGTTGCTCGCGTCACGGAGCTGGCGCAGTCTGTGAAGAGTTACGCGCACGAAGGACAGACGGGTGAGCAGGATGTGGATGTGAATGAAAGTATTCATGCAACGGCTGTGATGATGAAGCATAAGCTGCGTGAGAAGAACATCAGTATGCACAAGGAGTTCGGCGCAAATATGCCGAAAGTGCATTGCATCTGCAGCGGCTTGAACCAAGTGTGGACCAACCTGCTGGATAATGCGATTGATGCCGTGCCGCAGGAAGGTGGATTGATTACGATCCGCACCCAGCGTGTGGGCGATGAGATCCAGGTGATGATTGGCGATAACGGTTCCGGTATTTCTGCGGAAGACCGTGACCGCATCTTTGATCCGTTCTTTACGACGAAGGCGGCGGGTGTGGGAACGGGACTTGGCCTTGGCATTGTGCGCCGCGTGCTGGAAGGCTACGGTGGCCGCCTGACGCTGGAATCGGTACCCGGGAAGACTGAGTTCACCGTGCATCTTCCTGCAGAACAGAAGTAGGCTCAGGCAATCCTGCTTTCCAGTGGAGCATCCCAAGGTGCACGGAGGCGGACATGGCACTGAAGGCCGTTCTGCTGGACATGGATGGGACGCTGCTGGATAGCAATAGCTTCCATGCGGAATCGTGGGTGCGGACGCTGAACCACTTTGGCTTTGCGGCGACGTTTGAGGCCGTGGTGAAGCAGATTGGCAAGGGTGGCGAGTACCTGCTGCCGATGTTTGTTCCCGAAGACAAGCTGAAGAGGATGGAGAAAGAGATCAACGCGTATCGCAAGCGTCTCTTTCACCGCGAGTACATTGACCGCATTGTGCCATTTGCCGATGCGCGGCGGCTGTTGGAGATGATGCGTACAAGGGGATTGCGCATTGCAGTGGCCACGTCCGGCGAGAAGGATGACCTGGAAGCTTTCAAGACTCTGCTGAAAATCCATGACCTGGTGGAAGAGGATGTGACCGCGGATGATGCGGAGCGACCGAAGCCGGAACCCGATATCTTTGAGGCTGCGTTGAAGACGCTGAAGGTAGACGCATCGGGGGCTTTGGCTCTAGGCGATACACCGTGGGATGTGGAGGCTGCGAAGAAAGCTGGCGTTCGCACGGTGGCCGTGCAGTCCGGCGGGTGGCGTAAAGAGGAACTGGAAGAGGCCGGGGCGATTGCTGTGTATGTCGATGTTGCGGATTTGGTACGCAATTTTGATGCTTCACCGTTCGCGCGTTGAGATTCGGTTTCGAACATGAGAAAGGGCCCGCCTGTGCGGGCCCTTCTGTTGTAGCTGATGTAACTCTTAGCGGGTGAAGAAGTCCTTGACCTGTTGGACTGCTACGTCGCGACCCATATCGCTGATGGCTTCGGTGAGCGGTAGCTGCTTGGGGCAGGCTTGTACGCAGTTTTGTGCATAGCCGCATTCCTGCACACCACCGTCGCCTGCGAGAGCGCGGAGACGCTCTTCCTTCAGCACTGAGCCTGATGGGTCGAGGTTGAAGAGACGGGCCTGTGCGATGGTGGCTGCGCCGACGAAGTTGGTGGAGTCGTTGAACTGTGGGCAGACTTCCATGCAGATGGTGCAGGAGATGCAGTTGGAGAGCGGGTAACGCTCTTCCTGAATCTGCGGGAACTGCTTGGGGCCAGCGCCGAGATCGTAGGTGCCGTCGATGGGTACCCACGCCTTGACGGCCTTCAGGTTCTCAAAGAGAACGCTGCGGTCCACGGCGAGGTCGCGTACGACGGGGAACTTGGACAGTGGCGCCAGGGTGATTTCGCCTTTGCCGTTCTCATGCAGCAGTGCGTCGACCAGAGCGGAGCATGCCATGCGCGCCTTGCCGTTGATGAGCATGGCGCAGGAGCCGCAGATCTCTTCGAGACAGTTGCTGTCGTAGGAGATGGCGGTGGTCGTCGCGCCTGCGGCGTTGACGGGGTTCGCTGCGATATCGACGAGGACGCTGGTGATGTTCAGGCCACTGCGATAGGGAAGCGTGAACTCTTCCGTGTGGGCCGGAGCGTCCGGCGACGCCTGCCGCTTGATGGACACCTTGAAGGTCGAGCCCGTGTAGGGCTTTGGCTTTTCGACATGTGCTGACTTCTTTGCCATAAATCCTCGCTTCAATGCCTAAAAAGTTCTATCGCGATAACGGAATGTAGACCGACACCTGCTGCCATATACATAGCGCCGATGGTTAATCGCATGAGAACACTTGACCTTGATTCCGACCACGCAAAACTAACCGGAAGCTTAGGTGCGAATCTCAAGACTTTGGGTATCCTCGCCCAAGTATCAGGTGACCAAATCAATGCACCGCCAAGAAACTCCAGATAGAGACCAGCAGAAATAACGAGAAGTATAAAAATGAATGTAGGAATCATCTCGCCCCTTTCTGGTTTCTATCTATCGTTTACGAACTCGTGTACACGCGTGGGCGTGGTTTGATCCACTGCGTGTCGACTTCTTCGTAGGTGATGACCGGTGCGTCTGCCTTTGCGTCGTAGGCGGCCATGGTGGACTTCAGGAACTGCTCGTCGTTGCGGTCCGGGAAGTCCGGCTTGTAGTGTGCGCCGCGGCTTTCGTCGCGCTTCTCTGCGCCCTGCACGATCACGCGTGCGAGTTGCAGCATGTTGTAGAGCTGGCGGGAGAAGGCGAACGATGTGTTGGCCCACTGGCTCTTGTCCGTCAGGTTGATGTTGCGGTAGCGCTCCAGCAGTTCGACGATTTTGGCGTCCGCTTCCTTCAGGCCCGCGTTGTAGCGGACGATGGTGGCGTGGCGCGTCATGGTGTCGCCGAGTTCGCGCCAGAGCTTGAACGGATTCTCCGTGCCCTGGTTCTGCAGAAGGATGTTGTTGTACTCCATCTGGCGAACCTTTTCGGCCGCGTGGCCACCGTCGCCGGTCTGCGCGGGCAGGTTCTTTGCGTAGGTCATGGCCTGCGGTCCGGCGACGAATCCACCGTAGATGCAGGAGAGAAGCGAGTTTGCGCCGAGGCGGTTTGCGCCGTGGATGGAGTAGTCCGCTTCACCCGCGGCGAAGACGCCGGGGATGTTGGTCTGCTGGTTGAAGTCCACCCAGAGGCCGCCCATGGTGTAGTGGACGCCCGGGAAGATCTTCATGGGAACTTCGTGCGGGTCTTCGCCGACGAACTTCTCGTAGATTTCGAGGATGCCTTCGATCTTCTTTTCGAGCGTGGCGCGGTCGATGTGCGAGACGTCGAGGTAGACCATCGGCTGGCCGTCAATGCCCATGTCGTCCTGGTAGACGACCTTGTGAATTTCGCGGGTGGCGATGTCGCGCGGGACGAGGTTGCCGTATTTTGGATACTTCTCTTCGAGGAAGTACCAGCGCTCGTTCTCAGGGATGGTCTTGGCCGGGCGCGGATCGTTCTTCTTACGCGGCACCCATACGCGGCCACCTTCGCCGCGTGCGGATTCTGACATGAGGCGCAGCTTGTCTTCACCGGGGATGGCGGTGGGGTGCACCTGGATAAATTCGCCGTTGGAGTAATACGCACCCTGCTGATACAGCGCGGACTGCGCGGAGCCGGTGCAGACGACGGAGTTGGTGGACTTGCCGAAGATGGCTCCGTTGCCGCCGGTGGCGATGATGATGGCGTCGGCGGGGAAGGTGCGGACTTCCATGCTGCGCAGGTCCATGGCGCAGATGCCGCGGCATACGCCCTGCGAGTCGAGAACTGCGGAGAGGAATTCCCAGCCTTCGTACTTGGTGACCTTGCCTTCGGATTCGTAGCGGCGCACTTGCTCGTCCAGCGCGTAGAGAAGCTGCTGGCCTGTGGTGGCTCCGGCGAAGGCGGTGCGGTGATAGAGAGTGCCGCCGAAGCGACGGAAGTCGAGCAGGCCTTCGGGCGTGCGATTGAACGGGACACCCATACGATCGAGCAGGTCGATGATGGCCGGGCCCTGCGCCGTCATGTTCTTGACGGGCGTCTGGTTGGCGAGGAAGTCGCCGCCGTAGATGGTGTCGTCGAAGTGCTTGAAGACGTCGTCGCCCTCGCCCTTGAGGTTCTTGGCGGCGTTGATGCCACCCTGCGCGCAGACGGAGTGCGAGCGCTTGACCGGGACGATGGAGAAGAGGTCGACTTTGCCGCCGGCTTCGGCGATCTTCATGACCGCGGAGAGTCCGGCGAGACCGCCGCCTACAACGATGATGCGTGGTGTTGTTGCCATTGCGAACTTTCCCTCAGGGGCTAAAGCCCCATGGTTTCGCGTGATGTGACGGCAGGACTAAAGTCCTGCCCTTCCGAAAACATTGCTTAGTTACTGTTGTGGCGCGTACTGCTGCGGCACCGCGTTCTGCTGGATCGGCTGGCCGTTGCTGTCGTACTGTTGCTGCTGCACGGTCGGAACCTGATATGTGGGCACGACTGCTGGTGCTGAGTCGTCTGCGGGGGCCGGGATCACTTCTACTGCGGGAACCATGGGCGCGGCGACGATCGCAGCGATGCTCCAGAGACCCAGTCCGCAAAGGATGATGCCGAATGCAGTGGTGGCATAGCCGAGCTTGCGGCGAGCGTCATCGCCGGGCGTGATACCCCACTTGGCGCAGAAGAGCCAGATGCCGTACGAGAAGTGGAAGCAGGTGGCGATCATGCCGATGACATAGACCGCAACCATCCACGGATTGGAAAGTTCGTACTGCACCTTCCAGTAGGCGAGGCCGGGATGTTCCGGCAGGCTGACGCCAGAGAAGCGCTGGAACCAGAGGTGCTGAATGATGTAGAGCAGGGCGATGATGCCCGAGACGCGCTGCATCAGGTACATCCAGTTGCCGGCCCAGGGATAGACATTCACGTTGGAGCGACCACGGACGGCGATGAAGACGCCGTAGCCTGCGTGGAAGAGCAACGGAATAAAGATGAAGGCCCACTCCAGTACGCGGACGAGCGGCAGGCTGTTGAGGAAGAGCACCTGCTTGGCGTAGGCGACGGGGCCGTGCACGATCTCAAGATTCGAGATGATGTGCTCGATCAGGAACGCGCCAATGGGGATGATGCCGGTCAGCGAATGCAGTTTGCGCAGCAGGAAGGAGTGTCCCTGACCAGCGCGCAGCGGCTTCACGCCCTTGCGGTGTGCGTTATCGGGTGGTGCAACCCCTGCGATTGAGCCCATGTTCTTGCGCTCCCTGCTTCCGTACAGATATTGCTTCCGCGCATGAGAAGACGCCTCACTGCGGAAGAAAGGCACGCACAGTATCCGGCGTATGGAAAACACCCGTCAATGATTCGCTTGGAGCGATGTTCGGTTATCGAATAACTCGGGCGGTAAACGAAATTGGACTGGTTTGGTCGCTATTGGCGTAGACGCGAGATATTCAGCAGGCTCGCCATTGCCGTAAGAGAGCGCGAAGAGCGCGACCACGATGACTGACCCGGAGGCGATGTTCGTCGCTGGCTTCTGCCATGGTGCCGTTGAGTTCCGGCGCGAAGAAGTATGGATCGTAGCCAAAGCCGCGTTCGCCCTGCGGTGCGGTGAGGATGTTGCCGTCGAGTTTGCCAAAGGCAACAGTTTCGACTGCACCATCCATTGCAAGTGCGAGTGCGCAGCGATAGCGGCCTTCGCGATTGGTTATGTCTTTCAGGTTGTGCAGTAGAGCAGCGTTGTTGTCTGCGTCGATGCCGCTGCCTGTGGATGGGAAGTCGAGGTCGGCTGCGTAACGCGCGGAGCGTACTCCGGGCAGGCCGTTGAGCGCATCGACTTCCAGGCCGGAGTCGTCTGCGATGACCCAGTGGCCGGGTGCGAACTTTGAGTAGTAAGAAGCCTTGATGCGGGCGTTGCCTTCGAAGGTGGGTTCACCTTCCGGTGGTGCGGGGATGTCTGCGAGGCCGGGAAGAGGTTGAATATCGAAGTCCGGTGTGTCGGTGGCAGCGGTGCGGAAATCGCGAAGCTTGCCTGCGTTGGATGTCGCTACATACAGAATCATGGGTTGCGCTGCCGTCCGGTTCGGAAACTTAGATGATCTTCTCATGCGGGTTTTGCGAGGCTTGCTGAAAAGAATTTTCAAGAAAATGAGATACCGATAACTTAACGGGACGTTAACGATAACCCTTGTGTTTATTGAGCGAAATCGGGCTGTGACGGTGTTGCGTAATGCGGAGAGATGCTTCAGGTTGGTGTTGAAGGCACGCGGTTTGGCGCGTTGCTGAAGAGCATTGAGGAGAAGCAGATGGAGCAGGCAGCAACGCAGCCGAATGCGAAGGATATTGCACCCGCGAAGGGCAAACTGGGCGTGATGATGCCGGGGATGGGCGCGGTGGCCACCACGATGATCGCCGGTGTGGAAGCCGTGCGGCGCGGTATGGCGAAGCCCGTGGGATCCATGGCGGAGATGGGCACGATTCGGTTGGGGAAGCGCACGGAAGATCATTCGCCGCTTATCAAGGATTTTGTACCGCTGGCGGGATTGGATGATCTTGTGTTCACGGGATGGGACATCTTTGGTGGCAACCTGTTCGATGCTGCGAAGACTGCGTCGGTATTGGATCGCGATCAGTTGGAGGAGATGCGTCCGTTCCTGGAAGGCATTGAACCGATGCCTGCTGCGTTTGATCAGCGCTATGTAAAGCGACTGGATCCTAAGAAGATCAAAACGGGAAAGAATAAGTGCGATCTTGCGAACCAGATTCGCAATGACATTGCAGAGTTCAAGAGCAAGACCGATCGACAGGTGATGATCTGGACTGGATCGACCGAAATTTTTCTGACGGAGAAGCCGGTGCATCAGACGCTGGCTGCGTTTGAAAAAGGATTGGTTGAAGACGATGAAGACATTGCACCGTCGATGCTGTATGCGTGGGCGTGTTTGAAGGAGGGTGTGCCGTTCATCAATGGTGCGCCGAACTTGACGTGCGATATTCCTGCATTGCGTGAGTTGTCCAAGCAGGTGGGTGCTCCGATTGCAGGTAAGGATTTCAAAACAGGGCAGACGTTTATGAAGACGGTACTAGCGCCTGCGTTGAAGGTTCGTTACCTGGGATTGAATGGATGGTATTCGACGAACATCCTGGGCAATCGTGATGGCGAAGTGTTGGATGATCCGGATAACTTCAAGACGAAGGAAGAGTCGAAGCTGGGCGTGCTGGAATATATCCTGCAGCCAGATAAACATCCTGACTTGTACGGCGATATCTTCCACAAGGTAAGGATTAACTACTATCCGCCGCGCGGGGATAACAAGGAAGGCTGGGATAACATCGACATCTTTGGATGGATGGGATATCCCATGCAGTTGAAGGTGGACTTTCTGTGCCGCGATTCGATTCTGGCTGCGCCGCTGGCACTTGATCTTTGCCTGTTCATGGACTTAGCTGCGCGTACGCCGAGCCTGAAGCATCTTGGCATTCAAGAGTGGTTGAGTTTTTACTTCAAGGCTCCTGATGCTGCTCCTGGCATTCATCCTGAGCATGACTTGTTCATTCAGAGTATGAAGCTGAAGAACACGCTGCGCCACATCATGGGCGAGGATCTGATCACGCATCTTGGGTTGGAGTATTACTCGGACTAAGTGTGCATTCAATGTTGAGCGGAGGCTGCCCTGCCGGCAGCCTCTTTTTTTATTGCAGATCTTTGAGCCATAGGTTGCGGAAGGATATTTTGACTGTGCCGGAGCCTGCGGTTTGCAGTGCGATGAGGCCCTTGTCGCGGAGCTTTGTTGTGTCGTCGTCGATGAAGATGGCCATGACGTGGCCGTTGAGAATGTGTGTAAGAACGTGACCGCGTGCGACGATCTCCATCTGGTTCCATTCGTTCGGATGCCAGTAGCCGCCGAGTTCTTCCTTGTTGCCCACGACAGCGATTCGCTCCATCGGCTTGCCTGTTTCTGCATGAACGACTTCGCTGCGTGATGCAACGATGATGCGACCGTGACCGTCGACGACCTGTCCGGTGTAGTTGCCTATGAAGTTGGCATCGCATTGATAACCGGCGACGATGTAACGCGGATCGGCTTGAGGCATGGCCGGTGCGCCAGGTCGCGGTGGCGTTGGTGATGCGATGTAACTGCGGTACTGGATGCCGCTGTCGGCGGTGATGCCTTGCAGGCGAATCTCAAGTCGGAGGTCAAAGTCTGCGGGTTCCTTGCCTTGCAGGATGAGGAACGTTTCTGGATTGCGTGCGCCTTCGGGTGATCGATATTGGCCGGTGATGGCATTGTCTTCTACGCTCCACACTTTTGTGTCGCCCGCCCAACCGTTGAGTGTGGTTCCGTCGAAGAGTGACGTGTAGCCATCGTGATTGTTCCAATCGGTTGGAATGGCTTGTGGTTTTGGTCCTCCTGATGGGCGTGTTGTTGCGGCTGTTTGTGCCGCGAGGGAAGTGCAGGCGAGAAGGAGCAGAGACACATAAACACAACGCATTGAGAGGGTTCCTTGCAGTGAAGGTTTATGACGCGACACCACTGTACGCGCGGATGACTTGTTGTGGAAAGCGTGGAGACGGCTCCTCGGCGCAAAGCTGCATCCCATAGGGGGATTCGCAGACAAAAAAGGAAGTTAGAACGTTGATGAGCCGAACTGTATTACCTGGAACACCTTATCCATTGGGAGCCACACCATCGTTGCGTGGCACAAATTTTGCGTTGTATTCAGAAAATGCAACGGCTGTTACTGTTTGTTTTTTTGATGAGGCAGGTAACCAGACCGATTGCGTTGAGCTGAAGGAGCGTACGGCGTTTGTATGGCATGGGCTGGTGAAAGGGATTAAGCCTGGTCAGCGTTATGGCTATCGTGTGGATGGCCCCTGGGAGCCTGAGAAAGGACTTCGGTTTAACGCCGCGAAGCTGCTGTGCGATCCGTATGCCAAGGCGCTCACGGGTGATGTGGATTGGAAGGCACCGATCTTTCCGTATGACGTGATCAGCGGCGACGATCTTAAGAAGGATGATCAGGATTCTGCAGCAGGTGTACCGAAGTCTGTCGTGATTGATTCGAAGTTCGACTGGGGAGATGACTGTCCTCCGCAGACTTTGCTGGCGGACTCTGTGATCTACGAGGTGAATGTCCGCGGATTTTCAAAACAGAATCCGATGGTGGAAGAGAAGCTGCGCGGGACGTATGCGGCGTTGGCGTCGGACGCAAGCATTAACTATTTCAAGATGTTGGGTGTTACGGCGGTGGAACTGCTACCGGTGCATCACTTCATTGATGAAGGGCACCTGATAGATCGCGGACTGCGGGATTATTGGGGATACAACACGCTTAGCTATTTCGCTCCTATGGCACGCTACAGTTCTTCCGGTGATACCGGCGCGCAGGTGCGTGAATTTAAGGAGATGGTAAAAGCGCTGCATGCCGCAGGTATCGAAGTGATCCTGGACGTGGTCTACAACCATACGTGTGAAGGGAACCGACTGGGGCCCTCACTGAGCATGAAAGGAATTGACAACACCACCTATTACCGCCAGGTTGCGGATAATCCTCGGTATTACATGGATTACACCGGTACGGGAAATACGCTGAACTTGATGCACCCGCAGGTGTTGATGCTGGTGATGGATTCACTGCGCTACTGGGTGACGGAGATGCACGTGGATGGTTTCCGCTTTGATCTTGCGGCGACGCTTGCACGTGATCAGGATGGTGTGTCGAAGTTGTCCAGCTTCTTCAACGTGATTCATCAGGACCCGGTGTTGCAGGGCGTGAAGCTGATCGCAGAGCCTTGGGATGTGGGTGAAGGCGGCTACCAGGTGGGCAATTTCCCTGTGCTGTGGGCGGAGTGGAATGGTCGCTATCGCGACACGGTACGCAGATTCTGGAAGGGCGATGAGGGACTGTTGTCGGACTTCGCGTATCGCATTACCGGGTCGAGCGATCTGTATCAGCAGGATGGGCGCAGGCCATATGCGTCGATCAACTTTATTACCGCGCATGATGGATTCACACTGACCGACCTTGTGAGCTTCAACGGCAAGCATAACGAAGCGAATGGCGATAACAATACCGACGGGGCCGACAACAACGATAGCTGGAATATGGGCGCGGAAGGGCCAACGGACGATCCGGGCATTAACGAATTGCGTGAGCGGCAGGTGCGTAATTTCCTGACGACGCTGGTGTTATCGCAGGGCGTTCCGATGATTTGCGGTGGCGATGAAGTGGGCCGTTCGCAGCGTGGCAATAACAATGGCTACTGCCAGGACAACGAGATCACCTGGTACGACTGGAAGCTGGATGCTCCGCGAAAACGGTTGATGGATTTCACGGCGAAGCTGATTCAGTTGCGCAAGAATCATCCGAACCTGCGGCGCAGAAAGTTCTTTCAGGACCGCACAATTCGTGGCTCTGTGGTGCGTGACATTGCGTGGTTCAACTCGAACGGCGAAGAGTTCCATGAAGAAGACTGGAGCGCCGGATGGCAGCGTTCGCTGGGCTTTATGTTGAATGGCAATACGTTGGGCGTGACGGATGAAGATGGTGTGCCGCTGAAAGACAACAGCTTCCTGTTTATGGTGAATGCTGCCGCGGATGGGGTGGAGTTTACGTTGCCGCCGCCTCCGGGCGATACGCCGTGGCACCAGGTGTTGGATACGCAGAATGTGGATGATCCTTTTGCCGAGTCGGATATCGGCGACAAGGTGATCCTGGGCGGGCGTTCGTTCCGTGTATTCTGCGATGGCCGACCGAAGCTGCAATAGCGCCATCTTGCGGTGATATGGAGAAGCGGCGTTGACGCGCCGCTTTTCGCATTGATACGGTTCAGAACGTTACCGAAATCCCTGGAGGAACCGTGATCCGTCCGCTTGCTGCTGTTGCCTGTCTGTTATTTGCTACCTGTGCCGTTGCGCAGGATTCCACTGCGCTGTTGAAAGAGAAGACGCTGCCCAGCCCGGGGCGTCCGCAATCGATCAAGGATGGCGTCCAGATTCAGAAGCCGCAGTTGGAAGACTATGTGGCCATGCTGGATAACCTGCCGCTGACGGCTCCGGCAAAGCCGAAGCAGCCACGCAAGCTGCTGATCCTGTGCAAGGCTGCGGGGTTCTTCCATTCATCGATTCCGCTGGCTGCGGAGACGGTGAAGGCGATGGGCGAGAAGACGGGCGCGTATACCGCGACCATCACTTACGATTCTGCTGATATCAACGCGGCGAATCTTGCCAACTATGACGGCATCTTCCTCGACAGCACCACGCTGGAATTCCTGGGCGATCCCAAAGACCCGGCAACGGATGCACGGAAGAAAGCTCTGATGGACTTTGTACGCAGCGGTCATGGCATTGCAGGCATTCACGCTGCGGGAGACACGTACCACACGGTGCCGGCGCGCGGTTCCAACGACAAGCCGCAGGGGACGTGGCCTGAGTTCAACAAGATGATTGGCGGCTTCTTCAAGTTCCACTGGGTGTATCCGCAGCCGGTGTGGGTGAAGATTGACGATCCCAAGAGCCCGCTGACGGCGATGTTCCATGGCCGCGAGTTTGAAGTGCACGACGAGATTTACACCTTCCTGCAGGAGTCATTCAGCCGGAAGAATGTGCACGTGCTGACCAGCGTGGACTACTCGAAGATGTCCGCAGAGGACAAGGCGAAGGAGCCAGCCGCGACGAAGCGCACGGATGGCGACTATGCGCTGAGCTGGATTCATCGCGAGGGTAAGGGCCGCGTGTTCTATGAGGCGCTGGGCCATAGCGAACACATCTATGCCATGACGCCGATTATGACGCATGTGCTGGCGGGTATTCAGTACACGCTGGGTGACCTGCCTGCGAATGACGCGCCGAGCGAGAAGTAGTGGTGGGCTCCCACGTCTCCCAGGGGACGTGGGAACCGCTGGTTTCAGCGAAACGTTGTAGACGCTTGGGAAGAATGCAGGTCCTTCGGCTTCACTTCGTTTCGCTCAGGATGACGATCTTCGGTCGTAGAACCTTCGCTTCGTAAGAAAATTGTTCGGCTCGGATCTAGATTTTGTCGAGATAGTTCATGATCTCGGAGTTCGTCCACTCCTGCGGGCCGATGAATTTGCGGCGGATATTGCCCTGGCGGTCGATCAGGAACGTCTCCGGCACGCGGACGGAACCGTACTTCAGGTTGGCTCCCTGCGTGCCGTCGCGGGCGCTGAGCAGGTTGATGCTGTATTGCTGCAGGAACTTGTTGTAAGCGTCTGTGTCGTCGTCAATGGAGACGGCGACTACCTGGATGTCCGGGCGCAGGGCCTGGAGGCGCTGCAGGCTGGGCAGTTCGTCGATGCAGGGCGCGCACCATGTGGCCCAGAAGTTGAGCAGCACGACTTTGCCGCGGAACTGGCTCAGCTGGATGGTCTGGGCGCCGTTGTGGACGGTGAAATCGGGCGCGACTTGTGCGATTTGTTGCGGGTGGTCGCCCCGGTTACAGCCCGCAAAAAGGGCAGGGGCCAGCAGGCTGGCGGACAGAATCAGGGAACGGGACGCGACGCGGAATCTCACGCTTCCTATAATACGAAGGCGCATGAGTGACGATCAGGACAAGACGCCGGATTTGACCAAACCGGCCCCGGATTTTGAGTTTCGCTTTGACGGTAGCCCCTCGGCCGCTTCGGTGCGGCGGGATGTGGCTGCGTCTTCAAAGATTGTGGAGGACGAGCCTTCCACGCACGCGCTGACGGTGCTGATTCCGGCGCGGAATGAAGAACTTAACATTGGCGGCTGCATGGAATCGCTGCTGCGGCAGACCGAACCGGGGTTTGAGCTGGGGCGGCACTGGTACCTGCTGGTAATCGACGACAGTTCCACGGACGAGACGTTTGCCATTGCGTCGAAGCTGGCTGAGGGGCGCGACGGGGTGCAGGTGCTGCGCGCGGAGCCGTTGAAGTCGCAGCGTAAGGGGTTTACCGGAAAGAATGCGGCGTTGTGGCTTGGGGCGCAGCAGCAAGTAGCGCAGACGGCGAAGTGGCTGCTGTTTACGGATGCGGACACGCTGCATGAGCCGAACTCGCTGCACAGGGCCATTGTGGAGGCGGAGCGGCATGACGTGGCTTTGCTGAGCTATTCGCCGAAGCAGATCAATGCGAATTTGGCCCAGCGGGCGGTGATGCCGCTGATCTTTTCAGAGCTTGCCAGTACGTATCCGCCGAAGAAGGTAAGTGATCCTTCGAGCCCGATTGCGGCGGCGAATGGGCAGTTTCTGCTGGTGCGGCGGCAGGTGTATTTCGATGTCGGCGGGCATAAGGCGGTTGCGGCTGAGGTGCTGGAAGACGTTGCACTGGCGCAGAAGGTGAAGCGTCGGCATACGATTCGTTTTCGTTATGCGGCGGAGGCGGTGTCGGCACGGATGTATCGGACGACGGCGGAGATGGTGGAAGGCTGGACGAAGAATCTGGCTCTGCTGTTTCGTAATCCGCTGTTCATGGCGCTGATTGCGCTGCTTAATTTTGTGTTGCTGCTGGGGCTGCCGCTGCTGCCGTTTGTGTGGCCGAATCTGGTGTATTGGCAGGTGCTGGCCATTGCGATTCTGTGGCTGCGGGTGCTGGTGCGGTACTTCGGTCGCGTGGGGCGGTCGAACGTTCCGTTTATGGATCGCGTGCTGAGCATTGTGGCGTTGCCAATGTTTGCGCTGTTGCTGTTTCGGTCGTGGCAAAAGGTGAAGATTGCTCGGGCGGTGGTTTGGAAGGGGCGGGAGTACACGACTTAACTGCCTGTCAGGGCTGATGTTATTCCGTGAAACGGTTCTGAGTGTTCCAACATCCAATACACTGACAGACGATGATTTACCTGACACGCAAAGCCGAATTTTCTTCTGCGCACTTCTATCGCAATCCGGATTGGAGCGAGGAGAAGAACCGTGCCGTCTTTGGCAAATGTGCCAATGCGAACGGCCATGGGCATAACTACACGCTGGAAGTGACGGTGGGTGGCGAGGTGGATCCGGTCACCGGGTTTGTGGTGGATCTGAAGCTGCTGAAAGACATTCTGGAAGAGCAGGTGGTCAGCGTGTATGACCATCGCCACCTGAATCACGAAGTGTCGGAGTTTGCTTCGACGGTGCCCACCACGGAGAACATCGCGGTTGCTATCTGGCGTCGGTTGGAGGGGAAGATACCGAATGCGAAGCTGCACCGCGTGCGCGTGTATGAGATGGACGACCTGTTTGCCGATTACTACGGCGAGGAGGCCTGATGGCTCCTCTGGCTTACTTCTCGCGGCGCTATTGTTTTTCGGCGATGCATCGTTTAAACGCTCCTTCGCTTTCCGTGGAACAGAATCGCGAGACCTATGGGAAGTGCAACAACCCGTTTGGGCACGGTCACAACTACTTTGTAGAAGTGACAGTGGCTGGGCCGATTGATCCGGTGACGGGCTTTGTGGTGGATATGCCGAAGCTGGATGCGCTGGCGAAGCGCGAGTTGATCGACAGGTTCGATCAGGTTTCGATGAATGACGATTTGGTATTTTCCGGGGAGTTTGTGCCTTCCACGGAGAACCTGACGATTGAAGTGGAACGTATCTTCCGTAACGAAGTGCCGAAGTTGGATGCAGCGGGGAAGTTGCGGCTTCATGCGATACGGATTGAGGAGACGGCGAATAACAGTTTTGATCTGCCGTCAGATAACAGGACGCAGCCGGTGCTTTCGTAGCTGCGCGTGAAAGAGTTTTGAAAACGATGGAAGATAGCCGTTTGGAGACACATACCGCCATTGCTGATCCAACGCTGGAGTTGCATGCGGCGAGCACAGAAGATATTCATCGCGAATTGCTGCGTCGGCTTGGTGAGAACCCTGCGCGCGATGGATTGCTGAAAACACCAGAACGCATCACGAAGGCGATGGCTTACCTGACACAGGGATATGAACAGAGCGCAACGGAGATTCTGCGTGGTGCGCTGTTTGATGTGGACTATGACGAGATGGTCATCGTTCGCGACATTGAGTTTTATTCGCTGTGTGAGCATCACATGCTGCCGTTTTTCGGTAAGGCACATGTTGCGTACATTCCCAAGGGTAAGGTTATCGGCCTGAGCAAGGTGGCAAGGCTGGTGGACGTGTATGCGCGACGTTTGCAGGTGCAGGAACGCATGACACGCGAGATTGCCGATGCGATTGTGGACGCCATCAATCCGCAGGGTGTGGCGGTGATCCTGGAAGCGCAGCATCTGTGCATGATGATGCGGGGTGTGGAGAAGCAGGGAAGCATGACGTCCACTTCGACGATGTTGGGATGCTTCCGACAAAGCGCGCAGACGCGGAATGAGTTTCTTTCGTTGATCCGGCGGTCAGCGGTTTAGTTCAGTTTCTTAACCAAAGCATAAGGCCCGCACGTTTTGCGGGCCTTATGCTTTCTTGCTTCTCGTTTGTTTAGAAAAG
Organism: Terriglobus sp. ADX1; assembly: GCF_036877645.1. NCBI lineage: Bacteria > Pseudomonadati > Acidobacteriota > Terriglobia > Terriglobales > Acidobacteriaceae > Terriglobus > Terriglobus sp. ADX1. The sequence goes on along the minus strand of NZ_JAEDXV010000007.1, from coordinate 150,698 downwards.
GTACTTCAGGGCGAACTGCATGATGCGTGGATCGCCTGCGGTGCTGGTGATTTGACCGAAGGTGCTGCTGGTTAGTGAAGACGTTGGATTAGAGAAGATAGCTTCGTTGGGTACGTTGAACACTTCCCAGCGGAACTGTATCTTCGTGTCTTCATAGACAGGGAACATACGGGTTAGCGCCATGTCGAGTTGGTAGCTCGGCGGGCCGATGAGTGTGAGTGGCGGTGTTGTGGTGTAGGTTCCGGTAGCAGGCGATGAGAACACTGAGGCGTTTAGATAATTCTGCGTGCCGAAGACGGTGCGTGCGGAGTAAGGATTGCCATTGCGAATGGCGATCTGGTTGCCGATGCCGCTGAGTGCGTTATCGACGCCGGTGGTCACGGTGAAGTAGCCACCGCTGCGTGCAGTGAAGATGGTGGAAAGTCCCCATCCGCCAGCGATTACGTTGGTCATGCGTTGCTTAAACTGCGGCGCATTCAGGATGAGCGAGACGTTTGCTACGTGGCGGCGATCGGAATCGCAGTTGGAGTAGCTGGCGTGACGGTTGCCCGGGATAACGTAGGACGGCCCGGTAAGTTCGGTCGTCTCTGCTTCCGAGAGGCAGTGTGCCCAAGTGTAATTTGCCACCATGTTCATGAGTTTGGCGCGGCGATTTACCGAGAGCAGCATGCCGTTGTAGTTGGCCATGCCGCCGTCATCGAGCATGCCGATGGTGGAGTAGTAAGCGCCCTGTGTGTTGTTCGCAAGGAACAGAACGCGACGTGCGTTAGTGTTGCCCGTGGTGGAACATGCTGTTCCAGCCTTGGGCAATGAACCAACAGGCATTGCTCCGCAGGATCCTGCTGCACCGGTTGAGTTCCCCGGAATGTAGATGGCGGGGTCCTGCTCATAGGACGTTGTTAGATGCGTGGTTTTATTGCCGATGTATGTGGCGCCGAAGAGCCATGTCTTGTATTGCTTCTGCACGCTGAGGTTCCACTGCTGCAGATACATGGGCTTCAGGTTGAGTGGTGTGTTGACGTAAACACCCGCGGAGACGAAGGTGGTGTTACTGTTCAGCGTCAGCAGACCCGGGAAGGGGTTGCCGCCGGCGTAGTTTGACCACGGATTTGCGAGCGGGACATTCGTGAGCGATACGGTTTGTCCCCACGGCGGCGAGTTTGAATAGCGTGTATCGAAGAACATCTGTGGCGTGTCGTAGAACATGCCATAGCCGCCGCGCACGCTCATGGTGCCGTCATGTGAGGGATCCCACACGAAACCAACGCGAGGCTGGAAGCCGCTGAAGATTTTGCCCTGGTTGTAAGAGCGGCCGGGATACCCCTTGTCGCCAGGAAAGATGAGACCTGCAGGGGCGTTGTTGTAGACGCTGCTCTTTTGGCCAGCGGTGAAGCGGTTGATGTCGAAGTTTTCAGCGTGTGAATTGACGTTGAAGAACGGGATGTAGGGTTCCCAGCGCAGACCGTAGTTCAGCGTGAGGTGCTTGGTTGCCTTCCATGAATCCTGGCCATAGGCTGCGACGTAATGCCAGCGGTCGTTCTCGTAGTCGGCTGCGCCCTGGCTGAAGCTGCTGACGTTGCCGGTAAGGAAGTCAGCAAAGCCAACGGAGTTGCCACCGTAGACTGTGCCTGCGAAGGTGTAAGCGCCGTTCGTTGGGCGGTTGTTTACGGTGTTCATGTATGCGAAGAGATACTGGCCACCGAAGGCGATGGAGTGGCTTCCACGAACGACGCTGACGTCATCGCCAAGTTGGTACTTTACGGTGTTGAAGTAGCCGGGGTTGTTGCCACCCTGGCCGAGCGAAAAGCCGTTGGTGACGCTGATACCCATAAAGCCTTTGAGGCCGGGGTTGGTGTATGCGTTGATACCAACGGAGGATGGATCAAAGAATGGTGCAAGGAAACGTAAACCCAACGTGCGATCGCCGGTGATGCGCAGTGAGTTCACGATGTTCGGCGTGATGATGTACGTGTGGCCGATGGTAACTGCCTGATCCTGGTTAAGCTGACCTACCTGGTTTGCTGTGAGCAAGTCTTTCGGATCGACCGTTACGGGCGAGTTGTAACGCGCGAAGAGGTAACGAACAAACATGGATTGCTTGTCGTTCAACGTGTCATCGACGCGACCTACGATGTGATGCGCTGTGGAGTTTGCAGAGCTTGGTGCGTAGAAGTTGCCGCAGGGGTTGCTGGGGTCAGAGATGACGGGGATGCCGGCTTTGACGATGGCCAATGCTTGTGCGCTGTAGTTGGATGGATTGGTCTGATTGTTGGTGAAGGGGCCTGTCAGCTTGGTGGAACCTGGTGTTGCGCTGAAACAGTTTTTGCCGGTGGCAGGATTGCTGTAGTTGATGGCTTGCGTGAAGTCGCCATTCAGCATGGCTTGCGTGGGAACGTGTGTGAGCGTGGTGGCGGGGTTGGAGCGGATGATCGTGCCCTGATAACCCGCGAAGAAGAAGAGTTTGTCCTTCTTGATAGGGCCGCCGATGACCCCGCCGAATTGATTACGCTTCAAGCTGTCGCGCGTCTTCTGACCGGTGGTTGAGTTGTAGTTGAAGAAGTTCGCCGCGTTGAACATGTAATTGCGGACGAACCAGAAGACATCGCCGTGAAAGCTGTTGGTGCCGCTCTTGGTTACCGCATTGATGGCGGCAGATGCGTGATTGCCGTACTGCGCAGGCAATGAACTGGTTTCTGATTTGAATTCCTGCAATGCATCTGGGAAGGGGAGCGGCAGATTCAAGTTGTTGAACACATCGTTGTGATTGCCACCGTCCAGAACATAAGCAACGCCGTTGGGGAGACCGCCCGCGACTGCGATGGTGATGGTGGGAAAGTTCTTGTTGGAGTTGAGGTCGCCTGCAGGTGCCGTTGTGGTTGCGCCTGCAAGTGCGATGAGCTGTGTTGGGTCACGGCCGTTCAATGGAAGCTCGACCACTTGTGTTTGATCAATGACCTGGCCAATGCCGTTGCTGACAGTCTCCACCTGCACGCCGGTGGCTTCCACGGTCACGGTGTCATTCACGCTGCCGATCTCAAGCTTTGCATTGACTGTGGCGTTGCTGCCTACCTGCAACGTGATGCCCGTGACGGTGAAGGCCTTGAAGTTGCTCGCAGTGATTTGAACTTTGTACGGACCCAACGGCAGATCGGATTCAGTGTAAGAACCGGAACCGCTGGTTTTCACGGTGCGCGTGAATCCGGTTTCCGTTTGTGTGACGATAACCGTCGCATCGGGAATACCGGCGCCCATCTGGTCCTGCACAGTTCCCACGATTTGGGAGGTATTCAACGATTGCGAATACGCAACCGGGGTTATCATCAGCGGCGCCATTGCAAGAGCGCTCACGTATCGTTTCATTGTCATTGATCCTCACTTCAACGAACCACGCATCCCGGCGTAAACAGACGGCCGAAGTGCACTTGTTCGATCGCACGGGATGCTAGGTTCGCGAGAATTTAGAGTCAATGGAATTACCGTGTTGATACCGTTCATGGCGGGCTTGTTACGTAGCCTGCGTGCTAGCATCACCTCCGTTCCTCAGCAGTGAAAATGTTGGTTACAGACGCGACTGCTGTGTTGAAGGAGAAAGTGATGTTGAAGCAGTCCGTAGCAACATTCGTTATGGCCATCAGCATGTTTGCTGTTGCAGGTAACTGCAATGCACAGGCCGCAGCGCCGAACGTGCCAGAAGGTTGTCCTGCGCCAGGCGTGCGCGGGCCTCGTCCGGGTGGACCGAATGCAGCGGGTGGGCCGCCTCCGGGAGCGATGCGTCCTGCTGGACCTCCGCCGGGTGCAGAAGCGCCTACAGGGCCGCGTAAGAAGCGTTTGCTGATTTGGGCCGATACACGCAACGGCATTGCGCAACATGACATTGGTCATGCCATTGCCGTGATTGAGGAGTTGGGTTATAAGTCCGGCGCGTATGAGTCTTGGATACGAACGGACTCAAACATCATTTCCAGAAACCCGAAGATGACGACTGGTGAGCCCGCAAGTGGTGGCCCCAGTCTTTGCAATGTGGATGCAATCTTCTTTCTTGGGCATCGTGAGATTGAATTGGATGCACAACAGCGCACTGATCTGATGTGGTTCATTCATGACGCAGGCAAGGGATTTGTGGCAGCACACACGGGCGATACGGCGTTCCTGGGATGGCCTGAATTTGGCGAGATGCTGGGTGGGCGTTTTGATCAGCATCCATGGGGCTCTGTAGATGGCGATGTTATCGTGACCGATCCGAAGTTTCCGGGTATGACGAATCTGGGCACAGACTTCAAGATTCACGACGAGTTTTATCAGAGCAGTGGTTTTTCGCCGGAGAAGAGTCGTGTGTTGTTGCGGCTTGATACCACGAAATTGAACAACGCAACGGCGCGCGGCATGCAGGCAGCAGATTATCCGTATGCGTTGGCGTGGGCCAAGATGTATGGCAAGGGCCGCGTGTTTTATGCGTCGTTCGCGCATGCTCCGTCTACGTGGGATGACCCGCGGATTCAGGATATTTATCTTGGCGCCATCAAGTGGGCGCTGGGTGAGGTGGATGCGGATGTAACACCAATTCCCATGCCGCCACCCACACCTGCCGCGCTACCACCTGCGAAGTAGTTCACAAACATAATGATTGGTCTGCATGTGCAGACGGCTCACGGCTGTATTGGAGGAAGCTTGAAATACGAATCCATGTTGGAGGCTCCGCGCTTCTGCGCCACTTCATTGGCAATGGCATGTGCGCTGTTTTTTCCAGCGGTGCATGGCGTGGCGCAACAACGCGATACTACAGGTTCTGCAGGAAGTGCAGAGCAGGCGTCTGCAGCAAAAGAATGGCCGACCTTTGGGCATGATTCCGGCGGCATGCGTTACTCACCGCTGAAGCAGATCAATGCTGCGAACGTATCGGGATTGAAAGTGGCATGGGTGTACCACATGAAACAGCCAGGAGCACGTGTGCCTTCGCGTGGTGGTCCCGGTGGTCCGCCTCCGGGTGGAGGTGGTCCGCCACGTCGTCCGGGGGGCGATCAGGTTGCCGCGCAGGCTGCTGCTGAAGGCGCGCGTCCAATGCGCGTGCAAACGGACTTCGCAAATTCTGAAGTTACTCCGATTGTTATCGGTGGCGTGATGTACATCGGTACGCCGTATGGTCGTGTGGTGGCGCTTGATCCCATTACGGGTAAAGAGATCTGGACATACGATTTGCCAAGCGGTGAACCGGCTACGCGCGGTGTGGAGTATTTCCCAGGCGATAAGACAACATCAGCATTGATAGTAGTTGGAACTTCGGATGCGAAGCTGTTCACGCTCGATCCGAAGACAGGAGCATTGAACAAGTCGTTTGGCGTGGATGGCTTTGTGGATCTGAACACGCCAGAGATTACGCATGGCATTAAGAATGCTTCGGATGGTTTGTCATCACCGCCGGTGATGTACAAAAACTTCATCATTGTGGGCGGACGTACGACGGAGAGTGGTGGACCGGGACCCGCGGGTGATGTTCGTGCATTTGATGTACATACAGGCAAGCTAGCATGGACCTTTCACACGATTCCGCAGCCTGGTGAAGCGAACTTTGGCACGTGGGAAGGTGATAGCTGGAAGCAGCGCTCTGGCGTGAATGCGTGGGGTTTGATCACCGTCGATGCAAAACGCGGCATCGCGTACATGCCGCTGGGTGCGCCGTCTGGCGATGCCTATGGTGGCGATCGTCCTGGCAATAATCTCTATGCCAACAGTGTGGTGGCTGTGGATGCCGCCACAGGTAAATACCTGTGGCACTTCCAGGCGGTACATCACGATATATGGGACTTCGATCTGGAAACGCCGCCGTTGCTGATGGATGTGAAGAAGGGTGGCAAGACAATTCCTGCGGTGGCGGTGATTGGTAAGAATTCGCTGCTATATCTGCTGGATCGTGTCAATGGTAAGCCGATTTATGGCGTGGAAGAGAAGCCAGTGCCACAGAGTCAGGTGCCGCAGGAAGTGACATCGCCCACGCAACCATTTCCTGTGAAACCGGAGCCGCTGGCGAAGCAAAGTTTCAGCATGGCGGATATTGCAACGGTGACGCCGGAGTTAGAAGCTGCTTGTCGCAAGCTGATTGAGACCAATCATCTTGAGTCCGGCGGGCCGTTCCTTCCTGAGACTTACAACCACGGACGCATTAACTTTCCCAGTTCGATTGGTGGTGTGAACTGGCCGGGCGGGTCGTTCAATCCGCAACTCGGCTACTTCTTTATCAATGTCAGCAATCTGGGGCAGATTCAGGGCTTCCGCGATCCTGCAAGCGGGCCGGTGACGACGAAACTTGCAGGTACGAATCTTCCTGCGTTTCGCTCGGGCCCGTTTCGTGGAACGAATCCGGGCGGACGTTTCAAAGACACCTCAACCAATATGATGTGCAATCAGCCGCCATGGGGTGAGTTGGTGGCCGTGAATGTGAACACAGGCAACATTGCATGGAAGGTGCCGCTGGGCATTACAGAAAGTCTTCCTGTGGAGAAACAAAACACGGGCCGGCCGGGAATTGGTGGCTCCATTGCAACTGCCGGTGGACTTGTCTTTGTTGGCGCAACAGATGATGCGCGCTTCCGAGCCTTTGATGCGAAGACGGGAAAAGAGCTGTGGGCTGTGAAATTGGATGCTGTAGCCGGTTCTGTGCCGAGTACGTATGAGGGCAAGGATGGCAAGCAGTATGTGGTGGTGACGAGTGGAGGCAATCCGTTTCTGGAAGCACCCGCCACATCGGATGCGATTACTGCTTTTGCGCTGCCTGGAAAGTAATGGGGTGAATGATGCGTTACGCCGTGTCGTCTGTGTCGGATACCGTAAGTGTCTTTGTCGGGACTTATCGTAGACGGTGCAGGCGACTGCGGCTTGGTACTTTGTTCGTGTGTTGGTTCTTGTTGTATACGCTATCTTCAGGCGGACAGCAGCCCAGTCGACAGGGAACTGCTGACCTTGGTATGAAGAATGGCGTGCGCAGCGGTCCGGGTATGAATGCTGCAGCTGCGGGCGATTACAGCTATCACAACAGCGCAGTGCCGCATCGTAAACGCGTGTTGGCGTGGATTGATATCAGCAACGGTTATCAGCATGACGCCGTGTCGCATGCTGTCTCAGTGATTGAGCGGCTGGGCTATGAGACTGGTGCTTACGACACCTTTATTCGCAGCGATTCGCATGAGATTACAAAGGACACTCTGCGCGGTAGCGATGGCCAGCCGCTGCTCTATGGCAAGAATCTGAATGACTTCGATGCCATCTTTTTCTTTGGTGTACGCGAGATCGATCTGACCCAAGCGCAGCGAAGAGATCTTCTGTCGTTTGTGCATGATGATGGCAAAGGCTTTGTGGTTGCGCATGCGGGTGCTACGGCATTCTTCTCGTGGCCGGAGTTTGGAAAGATGCTTGGTGGTCGATTTGATGAGCATCCATGGGGCATTGTGAATGCGCCGGTGCTTGTGGAAGATCCTGCATTTCCGGGAATGGAGCATCTACCTGCATCGTTTCCGCATACGGACGAGTACTACCAGATCAAAGAGTTTTCGCGGAGTAATGTGCGCGTGCTGCTGCGGCTGGATGTATCGAATTTGCAGTTGCAAGGTAATCCGCTGATACACCACGGCGGGACTGATTTTCCGCTGGCGTGGGCGAAGACCTATGGCAAGGGGCGTGTGTATTACTCGGCACTGGGGCATGATCCCAGTAACTGGGATGAGCGTGCAGTGCAGGAGATGTATTACCAGGCGCTGCTGTGGGCACTAAAAATCAAGGACGCGGATATTACTCCGCGCCCTTTGATGGAGAGCACTTCTGCTCAGCACTGAGGTAGGCCGAGCTTGTTAAAGAGCACCTGATAACGCTCGTCTTTGCGTACGGGATCGAACCGCGGGTCGCTTCGCAGCGTGATCAGTTCGAAGCAACGATGCTGGAAGGCGAGATCGAGTTCGCGGAAGCCGTCGTCCATGCGATGCAGTGCGAAGTAAATCAGCGCGAGTTCGAATGGTGAGATGTAACGTTGCTGCGACATCTCTTCCAACTCTTCCAGAATTTGCAGGCCTTCTCGCTTGCGTCCCACGATGATGTATGTGCGGGCAAGAGAGCCCATGACGCGTGGATTCGGTGGTGATAGTTCGATGGCACGTTGGTAAGCCGCGATGGATTCTTCTAATTCGCCTCGTTGCTCCTGCACGAGACCGAGTGTCCAGTAAGCGGCGGAGAAGTGCGGATTCTGTTCGATGGTGTAGTCGCATTGTTCCAATGCACGGTCGTACTCGCGGCGGAAATGCAGTATCTGCGCCATGTCGCGCGCGATGATGGACGAAATAGGATCGAGGCTTTGTGCGATTTGGATTTCCTGCAATGCCTCGTCCATGCGGCCCGTTGGTGTTAAGCAGGAGATGGCGTACCAATGGTGGGCGAAAGGGTTGCGCGGATTTAGGCTGATGGCGCGTCGGAACTCCTGCTCGGAGGCTGTCCAGTCCCAGTCTTGAATTGCTTTGACGTGGGCGAAAGTTGTGCGTGCTTCACTGGAGTCTTCATCCAGCATGACCGCATGCGCTGCGTTGGATGCGACCTTTGTCCATAGTTCTGCTGGAGCCGCGACGCCGTAGTTCAGCATGATGAGCTGTGCGTCGGCCATGCCTGCGTATGCGGGAGCAAAGCCGGGGTCTTCTTCCATGGACTTCTGGAAATACTCGAGCGATTTCTTCAGGCCACTTTCCGTGCGTTGTGCCAGTTGATAGCGGCCTTGCAGATACATGTTGTGTGCCGCCAGATTTTCGGCGCGCGCACTGCGGTTCACATCCTGCAGCAGTTCTGCTTTGAGGGCTTCTGCAATGTGTGCGCTGACATCTTCCTGTACAGAGAAATTGTTATCCATTGCGCGGTCGAATTTATCTGTCCACAGGACGTGGCCGCGCACGGTGTCTGTAAGCCGTACGGTGATGCGACGAATACCGTTACTAACGGCAACCGTGCCGGCAACAGAAACGGCGGCGGGAGAGATACCTTCCGCGTGTGCGATGGCGCTGTCCACCACGACGATAGAACCGAGACGCGAGATGGCGAAGATAACTTCCGAAGTAAGCGCGTTGCAGAAGGAGTGTTCTGTCCCGGCAGGAGAACAGTCTTCAAACGGCAGCACAGTAGCCGTGTTGCGACTGACAAGTGCTGGCGGAAGTGTGCGGCGTTCTGCTTTTGCACCTACGTTGCGGAAGGTTGGGTTGTAACCACCTTTTGGAAGTTCGATGACAATTTCGCTGGACTGACCTTCTTCTCGGTAATAGGTCTGCAAGCGCATGCGTAGACGGCGGGCCTGCACGCGTACGATGGGGTCCATGCGCGGATCGAAGCTGGTGTCTTTACCGAAGACATCGACGCCAATGGGATATTCCTTCAGTTGATCGCCGCGTCCGGAGAGGGCTTCTTCCACGATGAACTGGAGGAAGCGTTGTAGCCGTTCACCCTGCCGGAAAGACTTGCTATGGATGACATTTGCAAGTTCCTTGCGGATCACTTCTTCGGATTGACCCTTCACTTCTTTCGACTTTGCCATGGTTTGCACCGCAACATCATATCTACGTGTGTGCAGTTTCGGCTGTAACGTATTGCAGAAATACCGGTGCGGAACGGTGCATCACCGTAACAGCGTTGAAGTGGGTATTGTGCGAACGTAGAATCGCTTCCGCTATGGCACCAATCCTATCTGACGCCCCGATTCTGCCCGCGAAGCCTTACGGACACGTTCTGACCAAGGTTCCTCCTCCGCCTAAGGAGGGGTACCGCATTGCGGCTTACCAGCTTGTCGATTACCTCGAGACGCTTGGGGTAGAGGTCGTCTTTGGCCTTTGCGGGCATACCGTTATCGCCATGCTGGACGCGCTGGGAAAGAATCCTAAGGTGCGTTTCATTACCACTCGGCATGAACAGACGGCGGCACACGCTGCGGATGGTTACGCGCGTGCTTCGGGCAAGGTGGGGGTGGTACTGAGCCATCTTGGACCGGGATTGACCAATGCCGCGACTGGCGTTGCGAATGCCGCGTTGGATTCGATCCCCATGGTGGTGATTGCGGGGGATGTGCCTTCGTATTACTACGGACGCCATCCGCATCAGGAGATTAACTTGCACGCCGACGCGGATCAGAGCCAGATCTACCGGCCGTTCTGCAAGCGTGTGTATCGCGTGGATCGAGTGGAAGATCTTCCGCGCGCGGTGGAGCGTGCGTTTTATCTTGCGCAGTCAGGGCGTCCTGGGCCGGTGCTGGTGGACGTTCCCATGGATATCTTCTCTGCGGATTTGAAAGAGGGTTCCTTTTCCAAGACGCCACCGAAGTTAAGTAAGCAGGGCATTGACCCGGATTCGGTGGAGTACATCGTGGATGCACTTGCGAATGCGGAGCGGCCTGTTTTGTATGCGGGTGGCGGTGTGCTTTCGTCGAAGGCAACGAAGGAATTGCAGGCGTTGGCAGAGGCGCTGGACGTGCCGGTGGCTCACACGCTGATGGGTAAGGGCTGCATGCCGGATGAGCATCCGCTGCTGATGGGACAGACGGGATTCTGGGGCATTCCGGTTTCGAACGATACGTGCCGCACGTCCGATTTGATTGTTGCCGTGGGAACGCGTCTGGCGGAAGCGAATAGCAGTTCGTGGGAGTCGGAGTTTACTTTCGATGAGCCTCGCTTGATTCACATTGATATTGATGCCGCCGAGATTGGGCGCAATTATCAGACAGAGCTTGGTGTGATTGCGGATGCGAAGGTGGCGCTGGCTGCGTTAGCGAAAGCCGCACAGGGCCGCAAACATAAGGATCACTCAGATATTCGCGCGAAGATTGCGGAAGGCCGCAAGGAGTTCAGCGATCTGTGGGCAGAGGAGTGGTCCTCAAATCAATATCCGATGCGGCCGGAACGCATTCTTGCGGAACTGCGTAAAGCTGTCCCAGACGATGGCTATATCGTTACGGATGTAGGTTGGAACAAGAACGGTGTGGCGCAGCAATTTAAGTTTCCGGTGCCGGGAACGTTCATTACACCGAGTGGGCTTGCGACGATGGGCTTTGGTCCTGCTGCTGTGCTGGGTGTGAAGTATGCACAGCCGGATCGTGTAGCGGTTGCGCTGATTGGTGATGGCGCGTTCAGTAGTAATCCCGGCGTGGTTGCTACGGCGATGGAAGCGGGATTGCCATGCATCTGGGTGGTGATGGATAACTCGGCGTTTGGAACCATTGCTGGCCTGGAGAAGATGCACTATGGCTGGAGCTTCGGCTGCCTGTTCGAATGCAATGGTGAGACGTACAACGTTGACTACGCCAACTTGGCGCGTTCCTATGGTGCGCGTGGGATTTATGTGACTTCTGCTGAAATGCTGGGGCCAGCGTTGGAAGAAGCGATTGCTTCCAATCAGCCGACAGTGATTCAGGTGCCGATGGAGAATGCGCCCACACCCACGCCGGGGCATTGGAACATTAACGATATCTATCGCAATGGGAAGTAAGGTTTGGTCGGAATAAGTGAGGCCCGCGAAAGCGGGCCTCACTTATTAATGGTTTGCGCGAGTTGAATCTGCGGTGGTTGAGACAGTGTTGGGCTTCTTCGCTTCGCTCAGAATGACGGCAGGCTATTAGCACTGCTTGCACTGCGTGTCGCGTGTGAGGCTCATCAGCACGACGGAGCAGGTAAGCCATCCCACCATTAGCGCGAAGGCGAGCTGATACGCGTGCATGTCATATACGTGGACGCCTTTAACCAGTGCGCCAGCCCAGTGGCGGTCTAGCGTGGAGCCGATGGCTGGCTGCAGCAGCGTCGGCCCGATCATGTTGCCCATATTGACCAACGCAGAGATAGATCCCATGTATTGTGTGGGAACTGATTCCTTGCCGTAGGCGAAGCCGATCACAATGGTTCCGCTTGCAACACTTGTGAATGCAGCGATTGCGATGAATGCCGGGAGTGTAAGTCCAGGAAGATAGAACATGCACGCCCATCCTATGAGCGCCGCCGCACACCCGCCGACATAGAAAGGCTTACGGCGTCCAATACGGTCAGATAGTGCGCCGAAGATGGGGCTGGCAATGGCCCAGCAAAGGATCATGACGGAGCAAACTTCTGCAGCAGTGGTTTGTTGCAAGCCGAAGCGTGAGCGCAGATAGGGCGAACCCCACAGGCCGGTAAACGACAGGATGGAACCGACGACGCCGCCCTGCGCAAGGAAGATGAGCAAGGTGTTGCGATAGCGGAAGATGCTTCCGAACCCGCGCAGGCGATCCATGCCGCTGGGGGCTGGGCCATCCTTTGCAGGCGGTGCGTAACTTACATAGCCATCGTCGGTGGGATCGTTCTTCACGATGAAAAACGACAACACACCAATGCCGAGGATGATGGCTGCCGACACAAGCACCACGCGATGCCAACCGAAGCTTTGAATGGCAAGACGTAACGGAACTTGGGCGGCAAGCGCGCCGAGATTGCCAAACAGCAGTCCAAGGCCGGAGAGCATGGCGAACTTGCGTGCGGGGAACCAATGCGTGGTGAGTGAAAGTAAGGTCACCCAGGCGACTGCTGTTGAACCTCCGATCAGTGCGCGGCCTAGGCAGGCTACGGCGAAGTTATCCGTTGCTGCGAAGAGGAAAGTGCCAAGCGCTGCAGCAACGGAGCCGCCGATGAGCAAGCGGCGAGCGCCCCACGAATCGATGAGGATGCCGGTGGGAATCTGCATGGCGAGGTACGTGTAGTAGTAGAAGCCGGAGAGATTGCCGAGGCTGGCCGCGTTGATGGAGAAGGCGCGCATCAACTCGTCCGTCATCACGGCGGGAGACACGCGCTGATAGAAACCGCTGAGGTAAAAGATGGCGGCCACGGCCCAGATGGACCACGAGAGCCACACAGGAGCCATGTCCCCGGTGTTCTCGCGCGCTCCCCATTTACCCACGAACGTTTCGCGTACGGTCAGATTTTGCGGTCTCAAATCAGAATCTCTTCGGTATATGCAGAGTGGTGGCGAAGAAGGTGTTCGCAACCCCGCAAAAGTGTAGCGCCGCATGGGTTGAAGAGGCGATGGTTACAGCGGTTCTAAACCGTATCGCCACGGTATGAGGGTGCCTTCGCAGGATTGCGGTGCTAGCCTTATTCCTCGAAACGGAAGTCTCGACTTCACACGTTGCATGACATCCCTCTTCGACGGCGGAGAACGATGCAGGAACCTTGGCGCACAGCCATTACGACATACGACGAATCGAACATTTGGGTCAGCGGCTATCCCATTGGCGAACTGATGCAAAAACTCAGCTTCGCAGAGATGATCTTTTTGCTGCATGCTGGCCGCGTTCCCACCAAAGAGGAAGGCAAGCTGCTGGATGCAATCCTGATCTCTTCTGCGGATCATGGTCCGGGATCGCCCTCGGCGGCGACGGCGCGGCTTGCTTGCTCAGGCAATCGCAGTTCGGTTTCGTCGGCGATTGCAGCGGGTGTGCTGGCCATTGGTGATGAGCACGGCGGCGCGGGCATGGCATGCATGGAGATGATTCAGCAGGGCATTGCGCTGGCAAAAGCAGAGGGCATTTCGCTGAAGGAAGCAGCAGAACGCACTGTGGACGCGAAACGCGCGAAGGGCGAACGCCTGGCGGGACTTGGGCATCGTCAGCATTCCAGCGATCCGCGCAAAGAAATTCTCTTCGGCATGGCACGCGAGTTTGGCCTGGCGAAAGAAGGCGTCGCGTTCATGGACGCGTTGCAGGCCGTGGTTGCAGAGAAGGTGAAGCCTTTGCCGGTGAACATTGACGGCGTTCTCGCGGCCATCCTTGTCGATCTTGGATTTGCGCCGGTCATGGGGCGGCTTGTGTTTATTGTCGGTCGCGTTGCAGGTTTGAGTGCCGAGGTGGCGGAAGAACTGTCACGAGAAAAGCCGATGCGCATCAAGGTGCCAGTGGCATACGACGGCCCAGCGCCGCGCGAACTTTCTGGTTCAGAAAAGCAGGAGTAGTGGAATGGCACCGAAGGTTATTACAGAAGAACAGAAGCTTGAGATTCAGGAGATGGTAAAGCGTGCCAATGTCGCGCTGGACGCCATCAAGGATTATGACCAGGCGAAGGTCGATCGCCTGTGCCAGGCGCTTGGCTGGGCTGTGGCGAATGAGAAGACCTTCACGCGGCTTTCGTTGAAGAGCATTGAAGAAAGCGGTCTGGGTGATCCGGAGACGCGTCCCGGGAAACGCTCAAAGGTGGCCGGTGTTCTGCGCGATGTGTTGCGGCAAAAGAGCATGGGCGTGATTGAAGAGATTCCAGAGAAGGGCATTGTTAAATATGCCAAGCCCGTCGGCGTGATCGCATCGCTGGTTCCGGTAACGAATGCGGCGCTTACTGAGATTGTTACGGGCATCTTTGCGATTAAGGCGAAGAACGTCTGCATCTTTGCACCGCATCCGGCCAGCAAGAATACAACGATTGAAACTGTCAACATCATGCGCGAAGTGTTGAAGCGCGAAGGTGTGCCGGAAGATGTATTTCAGGTGATTGAGAAGCCCTGTATTCCGATGGCAAATGAACTGATGGCGTCGTGCGATGTGACGCTCGCCACTGGTGGGCAGCAGATGGTGCGCGCTGCCTACAGCAGCGGAAAACCTGCGTATGGCGTGGGCGCAGGCAACGCCACCATGGTCTTTGATGAGACCACGATTCCGGAAGAGGCGGCACGCAACACACGCATCAGCAAGGTGCATGACAACGGCTCCGGCTGCTCTTCCGACGGCAATCTGGTGGTGGAATCGACAGTCTATGACAAGGTTCTGGAGTGCCTGCAAAACGAAGGCGGCTATCTCTGCACGGCGGAGGAAAAAGACAAACTGCAGGCCGTGATGTGGGATGAAGAGCGTCACCGCACGGCACCGACGATTGCTCGTTCTGCCAAAGTGATTGCGGAGCTTGCAGGTTTTTCTATTCCTGAGGGCAAGCGCTTTCTCGTCGTGCAGGAGACGAACATTGGCAAGGAGTATCCGTTCTGTAGCGAGAAGCTGTCGCCTGTACTGGCTGTCTTCAAGTACAGCGGATGGGATGATGCGCTGAACAAGGTGACGCAGATTTACAAGGTGGGTGGGCGCGGTCATTCAGTGGGCATTTACTCCTTTAACGACGCGCATATTGATGAGCTTGCACGCATGGCTCCAGTGAGCCGCATTACCGTGCGTCAGCCGCAGTCCCGCGCCAACTCTGGTTCGTTTACCAACGGCATGGCCATGACGTCGAGCATGGGGTGCGGTATTTGGGGCGGCAACATTACGAATGAGAATGTGGTGCTGAAGCACTTCATGCAGACGACGTGGGTGAGTCGTCCGATTGCGGAAGATCGTCCTTCGGATGCGGAGTTGTTTGGGGAGTTTTATCAGTCGCAGACGTACTGATCTGGATGTGGTTCGATAAGAAAAGCCCCGCTTTGTGCGGGGCTTTCTCTTTTGGCTATCCTGAGAAATTCTAGTGGTGGAGAAGAATGCAGGTCCTTCGACTTCACTTCGTTTCGCTCAGGATGACGAGCGTCGCTTGTAACGTCTGGTAGGACGTTTGTTCCTTCAAGCTGCTAGATTTCGCGGATGGCCTTGGCTGCGTTTTGTAACACTTCCGCTACCTTGCGGATCTGTTCCGGTGAGCTGTCTTCGTGGCGGATGCGGTCGCCGATGGCTTCGCGCAGCGCTCCCATGGCTTCCATGATTTCCGGCGAGCGACCGCGTGCAAATCCGCGTCCGGCCGCCTTCATCAGGTGTTCCAACTCGTTCAGGCGTTCCTGATTTTCGTTCAGGAATGCTTTGCCTTCGTCGGTGACGGAGTAGACCTTTTTGCCTGCTTCGTTGACGGTGGCGACGGTAAAACCCTGCTCCTCAAGCATGGTGAGCGTGGGATAAATCACGCCGGCACTGGGTCGATAGCCTCCCGCCATGCGCTCTTCCAGCCGCTTGATGAGCTGGTAGCCGTAAGCGGGTTCCTGAGCCAGTTCGCGCAGGATGACCAGACGCATGACGCCGCTATCAAACAGGCGCTCGCGTCCGCCGCCGAAACCTCCGCGACCTTTGCCGAAGGGGCCGAAGCCCTCTCCGAAGGGGCCTCGAGGTCCGCCAAAGCGTCCGTGGTGGCCTCCCGGGAAGAATCCCTGGTGACCTTCTGCGTACTCTCCGGCAAAGCGGTCATCGCGCCGTCCACGACGGTCTCCGCGATGGAATCCCCGAGGATCGGGGCAATGCATGGAAAACTTAAACATTTCATACCTCCTTCTCACGATATATCGTGAGATATATCTTAGATACTCTCTCCGCTTCCAAGATGCAAGATGTATCTCAAGTATTTTCTTCTGTGCTCCTTTTGCCGTGGAGTACGTCTTACACAGGCAACAGGAGTATTTGGCGTAATGGCTTTGGATTCAGCGTCGTTGAGGTTTCTTACACGAAGAAAGGTGCTGCTGGGCGGAGCTGCCGCCGGGGGCACTCTGTTGCTGGCACGCGGCATGGCAATTGCGGAATCACTGACTGCTCCGCTGCCTTGCTCTCTGACGCGTGAGTTGGAAGAGGGGCCGTATTACGTCGACAGCGAGCTGCTGCGTCGCGATATTCGTGACGGCAAGCTGGGGTTGCCGTTGCATTTGCGCGTCACCGTTCTGGACAAGAACACGTGCAAACCTTTGCCGCATGCGGCGGTGGACATCTGGCATTGCGATGCCATGGGAATTTATTCCGGCTATGAGAAACAGAGCCTGATGCCGATGGGGCCTCCGGGAGAGGCTGGTCCGAATGGCGGCCCGCCGCGTGGTCCGGGTGACCGTCCGGCTGGTCCTCCGCTGGATAAGGATGGGCGGCCGCTACCGCCGCCGGGAGGCTTTGGTGGACCTCCGCATAGTGAGATTACGGACAACGATCGTTTCTTCCGGGGAGTGCAGATCACTGGCCGAGATGGCGTCGCGGATTTTCTGACGGTGTATCCGGGGTGGTATCAGGGGCGCGATACGCATATTCATGTGAAGGTGCATGTGGATGGCAAGGACGTTCTGGGACACGACAAGACATTGAAGAAAGCCGCTAGCGATCCAGAACGGCATGTGTACAGCGGCGGCCATGTTTGCTTTACCGGACAGATGGCGTTTGATGATGCTTTTAGCGATCGTGTGGCCAAGTTGGAGCCATATCGTTCGCATAATCTGCAACGCACGCGGTTGGATGAGGATGGCGTGTTTGAAGGGCACGCAGGCGATGTGTTTGTGCAACTGACGCAGATGGACAAGCAGCGTCTGGAGGCTGGTGTGAGCGGTAGCATGGTTTACGTGATTGATCCTGCCGAGATATGGAAGGAACAGCACGGGCCCGGTGGTGGGCCGCCGCGTCGTTAGGTTTCCTGGTGGAAGGATGATCTAATTGGAGGGTTGCAATGAACGGCCTTCTAATCTTCGATAAACCCTCCGGACTTACTTCTCACGATGTTGTTTCGCTGGTACGGCGTGCCAGCGGGGAACGCTCTGTTGGCCATCTTGGCACGCTGGATCCCATGGCGACTGGCGTTTTGCCGCTGTTGCTGGGCAAATGGACGCGGCTGGCGCAGTTCTTCAATGCGGCAGATAAGCAGTACACCGGCACAATTCGTTTTGGCTTTGCCACTGACACGTATGACGCTGAAGGACAACCAGCGGGCGAGCCGCAGCCGCTGCGCTGCTCGCTGGAGGAACTGCGTGCGTTGAGTACGCGTTTTCACGGAACGATTGACCAGGTTCCTCCGGTATTTTCTGCCAAGAAGATTGGTGGCGTTCCGGCGCATAAGTTGGCTCGGCAAGGCAAGGAAGTGGCCGTAAAACCTGCGCGCATTACGATTCATGATTTCGCGTTGACGGGATTGGAAGGCGATACCGCGAGCTTCGCTATGCACGTTTCGTCGGGCGGATACGTGCGATCGGTAGCGCATGAGCTGGGGCAGCTTGCCGGTTGCAGCGCGCACTTGTCGTCGCTACGCAGAACGCAGGCGGGTGTCTTCACGCTGGACGATGCAGTGACACGCGAGCAGTTGATTGAAGCCGCAAATGCAGGCACGGTGCAGGAATTGATGCGGCATCCGCGCACAATTCTGCCGGAGATGCCTGCGGTGACGGCGGATGAAGGTTCACAGACGAAGCTGCGCAACGGCATGGCGGTGAATCTGCCGGAGTTCTCGGATGCGCCGTTGGTGCGGATTTTCAACGGCAGCAAAGAACTGGTGGGTATTGGAAAGCGCGTGGCTGGAACGCTGATCCAGCCATACGTAAACATTGCCTGAGGTATTGCCGTTACTTCTTCAGCATGGGATGAATCAAGGTGAAGACGTTCTTTGCCACTTGCTTGCAGCCTTGCGCTGTGGGGTGGATACCGTCTGCCTGAATGCTGCCGGGTACTCCGTAGACATCCTGAAGCACGAAGGGGAGTAACGGCACCGAGTATTTCTTTGAGAGCACAGTGTAGGTTTCGTTGAATTGCTGGATGTAAGGCGCGCTGTACTGTGGCGGCAGCGTGATACCTGCAAGTGCAACCTGTGTGCCTGTGTGAGTGAGGCGGCCAAGAATGTCGTCGAGGTTCTGGCGTGAGTTGGCTACAGGCACGCCGCGAAGGCCGTCGTTGCCGCCGAACTCTACCACCGTGATTGCTGGCTTCATGGCCAGAACGCGGTCAATGCGCGCCAGTGCGTCCTTGGTGGTGTCGCCACTGATGCCCATGTTGACCACGCGATAGCGATAGCCAGCTTTATCCAATTCGCGCTGAAGGTCGGCAGGATAGCTGTTGTCTACATCGACCCCGAGGCCCGCTGTCAGGCTGTCGCCAAAGCAGGCGATCACGGGACGGCCGTCATCCACGTCATTCGCAACCGCGTCGGACTTCATTTCCATTGAGCCTGTTGGCGTGGCTCCGCCGTTTTTGCTGCCGGTCGTTAAGTCATGATGTTTGGGTTCGCAGCCCGTCAATAGGAACATTGCTGCCACGGCAAACGTACACATCAGTGTGAAGGGGGAACGCTGTATCATCGACCTCAACTCCGGCTCTCCGTTGTTGCACACCATAGCAGATTCCGCCAGAAAGCGAGTAACCGCCTGACTTCGACGACTGCAACTTCCAGCATCCGCGTGGACGATCTCCGCAAATCCATTCGCAACGGTTCGCGTACGGTTGAGATTCTTCGCGGCATCTCGTTCGATGTTGCCGCGGGCGAATTTGTCGCCATTGTGGGCTCGTCTGGCTCCGGGAAAAGTACATTGCTTGGATTGCTGGCCGGGCTCGATACGCCAACTGCTGGCAATGTGATTCTGAACGGCACTGCGATCAGTTATCTGCCAGAGGACAAACTTGCAGAGGTACGCGGCAAGCTGATTGGCTTTGTCTTTCAGAGCTATCAACTGATTCCCACCCTGACTGCTCTTGAAAATGTGTTGTTGCCGCATGAGTTGAATGCACCTGCCAACGAGCAGAAGGCTGGCCGTGCACGCGCCCTGGAGTTGCTGCAAGCTGTTGGGCTTGGTGAACGTGCAGAGCATTATCCTGTTCAGCTTTCCGGTGGAGAACAACAACGTGTGGCGTTGGCGCGTGCGTTTATTCTGCGTCCGCCGATTGTGCTGGCTGACGAGCCTACGGGGAATCTTGATTCAAAGAACGGCGCCCATGTGATGGATTTGTTGCTGGATCTGAATCAGCGCGAAGGGACTACGCTGGTGCTGGTGACGCATGATCCTGCGGTTGCGGCGCATGCAACGCGGGTGCTGACAGTGCGCGATGGGGAAGTGATTGCGGATGAACGTAAGCTCGTGGAGCAGGTGTAATCCGTGGCCGCGCTCTCCTGGACAACGGCCGCTCGAATCGCCTCGCGCGAATTGCGTGCTTCGCGCGGTAAATTTCTGTTCGTTATTTTGTCGGTAGCGATTGGCGTCGCGGCATTGACGGGTGTTCGCGGATTCTCCACGGCATTTCGACAGACGCTGATGGTGCGTGCGCGTTCGATTCTTGCAGGCGATCTTGCAGCCCGCATGTTTCAGCAGCCAAGCGATGCACAACAGAAACAACTGGAAGCGTTGACGGCCAATGGCACAAAGATGACGTCAGTCACGGAAATGGCGGCCATGGCCACGGCCGAGCATTCGCTTGATCCGTTGCTGGTGGCGTTGAAGGCTGTTGATCCTTCGAAGTATCCGTTCTATGGCACGGTCGATCTGCAGCCAACTATGCCGTTGCGGCAGGCGATTGGTGGCGAGAATGTTGCTGTGGGTGATGATCTGCTGATTCGCTTGAAGCTGCATGTGGGCGACCGCATTCAGCTTGGCGATGCCACGCTGCGCATTGCTGCCGTTGTGTTGAGTGAGCCGGACAGGCTTTCCGGATCGTTTGCTGCAGGCCCGCGCATCCTGTTGTCGCAGGATCAACTGGAACAAACGCATCTTCTGGCTGCGGGATCGCGTGCAGGGCAGCGTTATCTCTTTATGTTGCCCAAACGCGATGATCGTGCTGTTGCCAAGCTAAAGACAACGCTGGAAGGTTTTTTGCCGGAAGCGCAGATTACGGACTACCGTGAGACGAATCCTGCCATCACCATGGCGCTGGACCGCGCAACGGGTGTGCTGTCTCTGGTTTCGTTGGTGGCATTGGTGCTGGGGGCCGTTGGGGTTGCTATGGCCATGCGTACGCATTTGCTGGAGCGCATGGATTCCATCGCGATCATGAAGTCACTGGGCGCGCGATCGTCACATGTACTTCGCATATACCTGGTGCAGACGGTGTTGCTGGGATTGATTGGTGGTGCGGTCGGCGTGGCGCTTGGTGTTGGTGTGCAGCTTGTGTTGCCGCTGCTGCTGGCGAAGCTGCTTGGCATTACGCCGGAGCTTCACATCGCTGCTTCTGCCATTGTTGCTGGGCTGGTGACTGGCCTGCTCACGACGTTGCTGTTCACTATGCCGCCGTTGCTGGATATTCGCGGCGTTCGGCCCATTCTGATTCTGCGGCGCAACGTGGATGATTTGGAAGAGAAGGGAACGGCGGCGAATCTTTTTGCCAGGATGAAAGCCTCTTTCGCTCAAGTGGTGGCAGGTGCTTTGATCCTGCTGGGCATCACGCTGATTGCGACAACGCTGTCCGATTCAAAAGTGGTAGGCAGAGTTTTCACGATAGGACTCGCAGCGGTGCTGGTGGTGCTGCTGATCGCATCGTCCGTTGTGCTTGCGTTGCTGCGGCGATTCCTGAAGAGCACGCGTGCGTCGCTACAGCCAGTGGTGCGGCATGGTTTAGCGAATCTCTATCGTCCGGGCAATCCTTCGGCCGCGTTGCTGGCTGCAGTGGGATTGGGCGTGATGCAGATTGCCAGTGTCTTCTTTCTTTCGCAGGCGCTGGTGAAAGAACTGAAGTTGTCTACGCGGCCCACGTTGCCAAATGTGTTTCTCATTGACGTTGCGCCAACGGAAGTGGAGGGCGTAACGGCGTTGCTGAAAGCTCAACCCGGTGTGCAGGGAGAGCCAGAGATGTTGCCTGTTGTGGCTTCGCGCATCATCGCTGTCAATGGAGTAAAGGCTTCGGAATTGAAGCTGGAGAATTTTCCGAAGCGTATGCTGCAATCTATTTCGTTGACATGGGTGGACGAGATGCCGCCGGGTACGAAAGTAGTGGGCGGAAAGTTTTGGCATAGCGGCGATCCGCATCCGCAGGTGGCGATAGGGCAGCGCATGTCAGAACGTTTGCATGTGCAGCTTGGCTCATACATTTTGTTTGGAGCGCCGGGCGATCCAGACCATCCCATCAACGCCGAAGTTACGGCCATCATTAAATCCGATGGTCAGCACGCATGGTCGCGTTCTGAATTTTTGTTGCCAAAGTCTGCGTTGGCTGGGCTTCCGGTGGTGTATTACGGCGGAGCTCATGCCGATCCTGCACATGTAGGCGAACTGCAACGTGCGCTATTTGCGAAGTACCCCACGGTCACTGTAATCAATGTTGCGCAGGCCATGGAAACGTTGCGTGGCGTGCTGTTGCAGGTGTCGTTGGTCGTTCAGTTTCTTGCAGGATTCTCTATCTTCGCGGGACTGGTCATTCTTGCGAGTGCCATTGCTGGCACGCGTTATCGGCGCATGCGCGAAGTAGTGGTGTTGAAGACGCTGGGGGCAACGCGGTCACGCATCGCCGCGATCTTCTCCATTGAGTTTGCAACGCTCGGATTGATCGCTGGTTTAGTCGGACTTGTGTTCGCAAACCTCACGGTGCGCGTGGTGTTGTCGCGGCTCGATCTGGATTATCACTTCCTTGGATGGGTCAACGTGCTTTCGCTTATCGCCGTTATGGCGCTGACTGTGCTGACGGGATGGTTGGCAAGCTATCGCGTTCTCGGTCAGAAGCCGCTGGAAGTTCTGCGGGAGGAGTAGGGCGTTACCTCCAGCCGAGTGCGGGTGCGATGGTAGTCAGAATCGATTGCATAACATGCACGTTGTACTCCACGCCAAGTTGATTCGGCACGGTAAGTAGTAGCGTATCTGCCTCTGCAATCGCTTCGTCCTGTCGCAGTTGTTCCACCAACTTCTCTGGTTCGGCTGCGTAGCTGCGACCAAATACCGCGCGGGTGGACGCATCCAGAAAGCCGATCTTGTCTTGCGAGTTACTGTCATGTCCGAAGTAGGAGCGATCCAGATCGTTGGTTAGAGCAAAGATGCTGCGGCTCACGGAGACGCGTGGTGTGCGAGTATGTCCAGCCTGCTTCCATGCATCGCGATAGGCGCGGATCTGCTTTGCCTGCTGTATGTGAAATGGTTCGCCTGTTTCGTCAAACTTCAGTGTTGAGCTTTGCAGATTCATCCCCAATTTGGCTGCCCATACAGCGGTGGCATTGGTCGCAGCGCCCCACCAGATGCGTTCACGCAAGGTTTCTGAGAAGGGCTCCAGGCGCAGAAGTCCCGGCGGATTCGGGAACATGGGACGCGGATTGGGGCGAGCAAAACCTTCGCCGCGCAAAAGCTGCAGAAAGACTTCGGTGTGACGTCGACCCATGGCCGCATCGTCTTCGCCTTCCTTCGGCTCATAGCCAAAGTATCGCCATCCATCCATGACCTGCTCCGGTGATCCGCGGCTGATGCCTAACTGAAGCCGCGAACCAGAGATCAGATCGGCTGCTCCTGCGTCCTCAAACATGTAGTGTGGATTTTCATAGCGCATGTCGATGACGGCAGTGCCGATTTCGATGTTGCGTGTGCGTGCTGCAACGGCTGCAAGAAGAGGGAAGGGCGAGGAGAGTTGCCGCGCAAAATGATGCACGCGGAAGTAAGCCCCATCCATGCCAATCCGCTCGGCCTCTATCGCCAGATCAATGGATTGCAACAGAACATCCGCTGCGGAACGCGTTTGCGATTGAGGCGAAGGCGTCCAGTGGCCAAAGGAAAGAAAGCCAATCTTTTTCATGCTGACTCCGCGTGTGAGTGTACTAGGAAGACAGATGCTTGGTTGCCTCCCAGGGATTCGAATGCGAGACGCAGCTTGCGCGGTACGGTGGTGCGCTACAGAACCACATAAATAATAAGGGCCTCGCGATGGAATGCGAGGCCCTGTTGAGTTTTCAAACTACTGCTGAATTCACCTTCCGGGTTAAAAGACGAAGGCGCCCTGGAAGGTAATGTTGCGAGGTGTGGCCACTTCGTATCCGCCAAAGGTTCCAATCTGGCTGGTGAATTGGTTGCCGCCAGCCGTATTGATACTGCCGCCAGGGTTTACGAACTGCGCGTGATTGAACAGGTTAGAGATTTGCGTGACGAAGTTGAACTTCACGCGCTCAGTGATGTTTGTGCTCTTCACGAAGGATAGGTGTGTCTGATACAGCTTCTGACCCACCAGGCTGTTTGGCAGCGCATTGCCGAAGTTACCCAACTGCGGAATTGCGAAGGCTGCTGTATTGAACCAGTTGGTCTTCGACTTGCCTCCAGGGACGTTGTTCGGATCGCCGACTAGATCCGGCAGGCCGCCCAATGTGTTCGTACCAGAGGGATCGTTCAACGCGCGGGTGGATGAGTTCGCCGCGTACGACGGGGAGAACCATGTGCCCGATGCGAGGTATGTGATCACGTTGGTAGACCAACCGCCCACCACATGGTCGGTAACTCCACCAGCGCTATTCAGATACCGCTTGCCGTGACCGAACGGAAGCGCATACGTGACCGTGCTTGCGCTGTAGTGGCGACGTGTGAGTCCATCGTTTGCATAACGCCCAGGGACGACATACGGATTTTCAGTATTGAGGTAGTTTGCCTGGCTGCTGGACAGAGCGTAATTCGCTGTGAAGGTAAATGAGCCGACACGGCGACGTACGTCGAACTGCAGGCCATTGAAGTTGGCATTGCCGTTGTAGCGCACCATGGTTGTGGATACAAACTGAGGATAAGGATTACGCGATGCCGTCCAGGTGATTGTGCTGGGGGCTGGCTTGTTGATGTTTACGGAGTAGTTCTGTCCTGTGCTTCTGGAACCAACGTACGAGACACGGAAGCCTGTTTGGTGTAGCTCGATCTCGTAGGTTGCACTGAACTGGTGGATATGGCCGTGCTCCGTCTGACGTGGATAGCCAGAGACACTTTGGCTGGGAGGCGTTGCCCCGCAGTTTGTGGGATAGGGATTCGGGAAGGAAAACACACAGCCGTTTACGCCATTGTTATAGACTTCGCTGATCGCAAACGGTCCGGTGGATCCAAGTTGAGGATTGATGGGAAGGAAGTTGTTAAAGCCGCCCGAAGATCCCAGGCGCGAGATGTAGATGCCATAGCCGCCGCGTACAACCGAGTGGCTGCTAAGTTGGTAAGCCGCACCGACACGCGGAGCGATGTTGGTTTTATCGACAATAGCGCGCACGTCACCCGACTGTACCGAAATCGTCTTGGGATAGAACGGGCTCACCTTCGAGATTCCACCCGGATCAACGATGACGTTGCCTGTCGCGGGATCGAAGTTGTACATCAGGTGATCGGTTGCGTTTGGCGTGCCATAGATATCCCAGCGCACACCATAGTCGAGATTTAGCTTCGGAGAAATCTTGAACGAGTCCTGCGCAAAGAAACCAAACTCGTTCAGCGTTTGCGTGCGACCGCTGAGCGGATTTGTGCGTTGACTGGATTGCGGCAGACCAAGAAGGAAGTCAGCGTAAGGTGATCCAGTGTAGGTACCAGTGAACGAAAACGTGCCGTAGTCATTGACGAAGCCGTAATAGTTGCTGAAGTGAACAACCGATCCACCGGCCTTGATCACGTGACGTCCCTTTTGCCATGTGAAGGTGTCCACAAACGTTGTCATGTGGTTGTTTGCCTTGGTGCCACCCGCAACATCTGTCATCGCGGTGAGTCCCGTGATGGAGATGCTGGGGAATCCCTGGCCCTTGCTGTTGCCGGGGTTCGATCCCTGCAGGCCAGTCTTGGCAAGAATCTGCGCACCATCGGGCGGCGTCTGTCCTGCGTTCGTTTGTCCGTCCACCATGTAGTCGGTAGAGTAGCCAAAGCGGAACTCATTCACCATCTGCGGTGTAAACAGATGCGTATCACCAGCGGCCCACTGCTGGTGGCGACGGTTGCGCGTCCACACCAGAACAGGCAGACCGTTGTTCAACACATAAGGAGTTTGACGCATGAGCCAACGCACGAAAAACGAATTCTTCTTCGTCAACTGGTGGTCGATGCGGGCCATCGGCCAGTCACCGCGATATAGATCGGTATTGAAAGGAAAGCTAAAGACGTAGTTGTTAACCGGGCTGCTTGAGGAACCAATGTTCGGAGCCGGCAGATAGTTATCCTGGAAGGCTTTAGCCACTGAACTGATGCGATTCGCGGGAATGGTGTTATTGGGGAAGGGTTGCCCAGTCTGCGGATCGATGATCGTTGTGGAGAAGACACCGGTGCGCCACGAAGCAAGCGGAACGCTTGCACGCGTCTGGTAACCCAAAGGAATTTTCTGAGCGAACCACTCACCATAGAAGAAGGTGCGATCGCGCCAGATGTAACCACCGCCTTCAAGGTTCCATTCATGTTGAAGATAAGGTGTCTTTACGGTGTTGAAATAGCCGCGCGCATTGAAGACCGAATCGTAGAGACGGTAGCTGGCGCTGCCGTGGAATTTGTTGGTTCCACGCTTGGTTACGAGGTTGATCTGCACCGGGACAGCGCTTTCTGCCGGCGCATTGAACAGCGAAGCCGAAACCTGCTCGAAGAGATTGGCGTTATTGCTTTGATTGCCCTGCAGATCATTTGCAATACCGTCGAAGGTCTGCGACTGCTGCTGCTGCTGCATGCCATTTGCAATAGGAGAACCCGTGCCACCCTGTACGCCAGAGAGCGTCGTCAGCATGGCGTAGGTGGAAGGATAGATCGTGACCTGCGGAGACTCGTCGTGCTGCTTTGCTGTAAACAGGCCGCCGAGCGTGGAGGATTCGGTATTGATGACTGCTGCGCCTGCTGAGACAGTCACCTCTTCGCTGGCTTCACCAAGTGCAAGCGTCGGATTGACACGGCGTATCTGGCCGCTATCAAGGATGATGTTTTGTGCGACAAACTGCTTAAAACCAGATGAACTGCAACGAAGCTCGTAGGTGCCGGGCTTCAATTCGTTGAGTTCAAAATCACCTGTGTCAGCCGAGATGGTTTCGCGAACTTTCTGACCGGTCAACGGCTCGTAAAGCTCTACTTTGGCTTTCGCCACCACGCTACCGCTGGAGTCCATGACAGTGCCGCGCAACGTCGCGTTCACTGCCTGAGCACTCCCTGATATATCCCATGCAAATAAAAAGATGGCTAAGAGTAAAAAGCGTAGGGCAGACCATCTGCCCAAACAGCAAAAGGAGGGGGAACTATGAGAACGATTGAGAAAGAACATGCGGCGCCTCTCTAAAGCAAAAGTCCTGGTGAGATGTTTGTGACGGTGATGAGGAACATCTAATACGGGATTGCCATAAAGATCAATTTGTTTTTTCAGTTTCTTAAATAAATGGATATTTGGAATAGAGAATTGCACCAGAAATAGTGCAACGCGTCCTTTCATAAGCGTTTTGAGGGGAAGAAAGGCCACATCGGCAGGACGGCATTTTTTCAAGACATCTAAAGAATTGTGTTTACCGGAGCCGCCTCTAGATGCGAATATCGTAGCCACTCATGATGACTCGCCGAAATTTTCTGCAGACCGCTGCCGCAATGACCGTGATGTCTTCCGTGCCCGCCTGGGCGAATACTCGACTGCCCATTCACATGGCAGTGGAGTACAACATGCTGCCCGATAATCTATCGATTCTGCAGCGATTTCAGCTTGCGAAGGACTGTGGCTTCGAGCAGATCGAATGCCCCACGTCGAATGATGCGGATGCGCAGGCGATGAAGGATGCCTCAGAGAAGGTCGGCTTGCCGATTCATTCTGTGATGAATATGGATCACTGGAAGTATCCCTTCTCTTCTGCTGATCCGGCCGTGGTGGAGAAGAGTCTTGAAGGGGCGCGCACTTCGCTTCGTAACGCGCATCTTTGGGGCGCAACAACGGTGCTGCTTGTACCGGGTGTGGTGAATCCACAGACTTCATACAAGGACGCATACACGCGTTCACAGATCGCACTGCGCAAGCTGATTCCGTTGGCAGAACAGTTGAACGTGACGATTGCGGTAGAAGAGGTGTGGAACAAGTTCCTGCTGAGTCCACTTGAGTTTGCTCATTATGTGGACGAGTTCAATTCGCCGCATGTGCGCGCCTATTTTGATGTAGGTAATGTCGTACTCTACGGCTATCCGCAGGATTGGATTCGCACGCTGGGCAAACGCATTGCCAAGCTGCACATTAAGGACTTTACGTTCCACCACGATAAGGCCGCAGGCGGTAACGTGGCTCGCTGGGTATCTCCAGGAGACGGCGATATCGACTGGACGGCGATTTACTCTGCGCTGCAGGATGTTGGCTATCAGGGGACGGCAACACTTGAACTCGCCTCAGGCGATGCAGATTACCTGAAAGATATGCGTCGACGTTTTGGCCTTATTCTTTCTGGAGATATGCCCGCAAAGGGCAAGTGAACCACTGATTTCATCACTCTATTTATGTTCTACAGTTGGGGTCGTATGTCGTCACGTACAACACATGCATTGGGCCAGTTTGGTTGCTTGACTGCGGTCAGGCAATCAATCCGTCTTGCAATTCTGCTGGCATCAGGCCTGCTGCCGATGGCGGCGAAGGGCCAGGCCGCAAACTCGCCGTTGCCGAATGGGGCGCATCGCGATACGGTGCAACGCGTCTGCTCAAGCTGCCATGCGGTTCAGATGTTCACCGGCCGAAGGATGAGCAAAGAGGCATGGGGCACAACCGTATCGAACATGATCGCGCGTGGCGCAAAGATCAATGATGACGAGTTCGATCAGATTGTTACCTATCTCTCTTCGACGTTTCCTGAAGGTCCGGGCGAAGTCGTTACCGGCATCACGAGGCCAATACCGGCGGGGCAAGCCAAACCACCACGTAGGCGCAGCTTGATCGATCAGGCTGGATCTGACGATAAGCAGGTTGTGGATGAAGACCTCGCGGCGCTGGGTAAGAAGGTTTATATTGCGCAATGCATTACCTGCCACGGAACCAATGCGCGCGGCAGCGAACGCGGACCGGATTTGGTGCGTTCGGTTCTGGTGTTGCACGACCGCTACGGCAGCACCATTGGGCCGTTTCTTGACCAAGGACACCCAAAGGTGAAGCCGGTGCAGTTGACCAAGGAAGAAGTCGTTAACTTATCTCACTATCTGCATCAGCAGATTGGCGATACGTTGCGCACAGGACCCTACAATCACGCGTTGAATATTCTTGTAGGCGATCCGAAGGCAGGTAAGGCCTACTTTGAAGGCGCTGGGGGCTGCGCGAAGTGCCATTCCGTTACGGGTGACCTGGCACACATTGCTTCAAAGTATGCGCCGTTTGCGCTGCAACAAAAGGTGGTGTTCCCGGACAATCGAGCGATCACCAAACAGGGATCGGTTTCGCGGCAGATCAAGGTGCCGACCGTTACCGTGACAACTCACACGGGGTCGAAGGTGACCGGCGTGCCAACAAACATTGACGACTACAACGTCTCGTTGCGCGACGCCGCAGGGCAGTATTACAGCTTCACTCGCAGTCCAGATCTCAAGGTAGAGAAGAATGATCCGTACGCCGCGCATGTGGCGCTTCTCGATGTCTACACCGACAAGGATATTCATGACGTGGTGTCGTACCTGGAGACTTTGCAATGAAGTTTTTTAAGACGCTCTTGCTTACCCTGTTTGCTTTGACCTCTCTCCATACCACCGCGCAGGAAGCGAAGGTGGGGGCTGGACTTGATCCGGCATCGATCGTTCATCCAGCACCAGATTCATGGCCCACGTACAACGGAGATTATTCCGGTCGCCGCTTCAGCCCGCTGACGCAGATCAACGATAAAAATGTGAAGTCGTTGAGCCTTGCATGGCTGTATCAGATGCCGAACCTTGGCGAAGGTATGGTCCGGCGACTTGCCGGTACTCCCATTGTGCTGAATGGAGTGATCTACATCACCACGGCCGACCACGCCTGGGCGCTGGATGCACGCACCTCCAAGGAATTGTGGCACTTCATGTGGACAACCAAGGGAGGCATCCACCTTGGTAATCGTGGCGCTGCAGTCTCCGGCAACACGCTTTATCTTGAAACCCCGGATTGCAACCTGGTTGCGCTGAATATTGCCGATGGCACGAAGCGGTGGAGCCAGTCGATCTGTGATCTTGATCAGATGTACTATGCGTCGGTCGCTCCCGTGGTGGTGAAGAACCATGTGATCATTGGCGTGAGCGGTGACGATCTGGATCGGCCTGGATATCTGGAAGCGCGCGATCCTGAGACGGGCGAGCTGCAGTGGCACTGGTCTGTGGTGCCGAAACCGGGCGAGCCGGGATCAGAGACATGGCCAAATGCAGACGCAATGGCGCATGGCGGTGGTATGACATGGATTCCTCCAACATATGACCCGGAGTTGAATCTTCTCTACATTGGCACGGGGAATCCGCAACCGGTGTTGAACGCAAGTTCACGCGCGGGTGCCAATCTTTTCACGGAATCGATAGTGGCTCTGCATGCCGATACAGGCAAGATGGCCTGGTACTTTCAACCTTCACCACACGACACGCACGATTGGGATGCAATTCAAACGCCTGTTTTGTTCGATGGCATGATGGATGGCAAGCATCACAAACTGCTGGCACAGGCGAGTCGAAACGGGCGATTCTTCGTATTGGACCGCGAAACCGGCAAGAACTTCGTGAGCACAGAGTTTGTGAAGACGAACTGGGTGAAGGGACTCGATGCAAAGGGACAACCGATTCCTGACACGGCAAAAGAGCCGCAGATTCCCGGTGTTCTTGTGGCACCGGACGCTTCGGGCGGCGTGAACTGGGAGCCACCATCGTTCAGCCCTGCAACGGGATTGTTCTATGTAAACGCAACGCACTCGTATTCGATGTTTTACATCTATGACGACACCAACAGACCTGAAGGCTGGGGCGGTCAACAGAATGGACATTGGTCAGAGGCGATTCTTGAAGCATTGGACTACCGCACGGGCAAGATCAAGTGGAGTCACACCTGGGAAACTCCGGGAAGTAAAGGCGGCTTGCTGAGCACAGCGGGCAACCTACTGTTCACGGGTGATCCGAACAATAACTTTATTGCGATGGATGCCACCACAGGTAAATCACTATGGCATGTGCAACTGGGTACGGGCCTATCGAATGGCGCGATCACCTATATGCTGGACGGCCATCAATATGTACTGATTGGCGCAGGCGATAAGCTGTTTGCCTTTGTCATGAACTAAACAAGAAACAAATTTATAAAGTAGGGGGCGCAGCATTCAAAATGCTGCGCCCTTCTCATTAGGTCTTCTACAGGGCGGCGGCCAAAATCTCGCAAATTGCACACCTGCTCAGGTGCCACACCTGCGGGTACCTTAGTCTGACTCCATCGGAAATGTCTCAGAAACACGAAACCCGCGATTATCGCGGGCCGGCGGCAAAGTTATTGGTTGCCCCCCAGGGATTCGAACCCCGATTAGACGAGTCAGAGTCGTCGGTCCTACCATTGAACGAGAGGGCAACACAGATACGGAAGAGCTTCCGTATGGCTATGTGAGCGAGTCGCTTGCGCGTCTCAACTGACTTTCTAAGTGTACGAAACACTTGCGATTGAGTCAAACGGACGGGCTAGTTCAGCGTGGCTGTCCGAAGCCAGCCGAAGCTGCCCGCCGATGCAGGAACGACACCGCGCAAACGTTTGGTGTGAACCACGATGTTATCGGGGGACCACAGCACCAGTGTCGGTTCATCCTCCGACAGAATGCGCTGCAGCTCAAGGTAAATACCACGGCGTTTTGTGTTGTCAGTTTCCGCTGCGCCCTGCGCAATTAAGGCATCCACACGCGGGTTGCTGTAGTGACCGCGGTTGGAACCTCTGGGCGGCATCATTGCGGAGCTGTAGGCGTATCGGAAGATGTCAGGATCTTCGTTGGAACCTACCCAGCGCAACACGTACATCTGGAATGCACCTTTGGTGACATCGGAGTAGAACGTGCCAAATTCATTCTGACGCAGCGATAAGTCAATCCCTGCATCGCGTACCTGTTGCTGTACCACGGCAGCCAGGAGGCGCATGGTGTCGTCTGTGGAGCTCTTCAGCGTTAGATGGATGCGTGTACCGTTCTTGTCCGGGTGATAGCCCGCTTCTTCCAAAAGCTGTTTCGCTTTTGCAACGTTGTGCACATAGCGGGTGAGGGAATCGTTTGCATTTGGTGCTGCCCAGTGGCGGTTGGGTAGTAGTGTGTCCTGCAACTCCGCCTGTCCGTGATAGAGCGCCTGGATGATTGCAGGTCGATCGACTGCATAGGCGAATGCCTGCCGCACGCGCGGATCGCGTAACTGCGGGTCCGTTGCGTTGAACGTGATGTAGAGGACGATGGAGCCGGGCTTTGCTTCCACAACGAGGCGAGGATCTTTCTGCATCACGGCAACCATGTCGCCCGTGAGCGCGTTGGAAGCCGCGTCGGCGGATCCTTTCTGCAATTCGAGCGCGCGTGTGATCGCGTCGGGAACAATCTCGAAACGCACACGCGGGATGGTGGGAGCGCCATCCCAGTAGTTTGGATTGCGTTCGAGAACAACTTCCTTGTCCTGCTCTTCGCTAACAAAACGGAATGGGCCGGTGCCAATGGGATGATCGCCCATGTTTTGTCCTGCGTCCTTTTCCACGACGGCGCTGAGCTCATCGCTCATGTTGAAGAGCAGGCTGGCGTCAGGCTTCTTCAGATGAACGATGCAGGTGTGAGCGTCAGTAACTTCTGCGTGATCGACACTGGCGAAGTTGCCGCTTTTGGCCGTGGTGATTGCGCCGTTGTGCATGGAGTCGATGGACCATGCGACATCATTAGCGTCGAGCAGTTTGCCGTCGTGGAAGTGAACGCCATCGCGAATGTGGAGCACAAGTGTTAGCGGATCGCGCCACTCCCATGCGGTAGCAATCGCGGGTTGCAGATTGTAGTGCTCGTCCTTGCGCACAATGGAGTCGAAGAGCAGTGCGCCGATGTGTTCCGCCTGTGCGTCGGAACCGATGCGGATATCGAGGTTGGTGGGCGAGCTTTCAATGTCAATGACAACTGTGTCGCGGTCAGCTTTTTCATGACATGCCATGAGCGGCAGAAGTACTAATGCGAGAGTTGCCGTGGTGAAAAGCTTCTTCATGGCAGAGTGATCCTGCCGAGAATTGCGGGACGCGATGCGCCTGTTGCGGAGGGGACATTGCCGGGAAGCTCATGCCAGCGCAACCACGCCAATAGCGCGAAGGCCATGGCTTCTTTTGCCTGTGATGGCACGCCGAAGTCATCTGCGATGCTGACCGTGATACCGAGAGGTTCAAGGCCATCGCGCAACATTTTCATCAGCGTTGCATTCTTTGCACCGCCGCCTGCAACGATGTAATCCGTGGTCTGTGCCAACGGTGCGTTTTGCCCAAGGAAGGGCCATACGATGGCGCGATACGCTGCGAGGATGCTTTCCGCTGTGAGTGCCGTTGCGGTGGCGATGATGTCTTCATCCTTCGAATTCTGCTGACGACAGGCAGCGATAAAACGCTCTACATATACTTTGCCAAACTCTTCTCGTCCACAACTCTTCGGTGCTGGTAGATGGAAGTAGGGGAGCTTCAATGCATCAGCAAGCACTTCATGGATGACGTTACCGCGCTTTGCTGTCGCACCATTGCGGTCGTAGCTTTTACCGAAGAGCTGCTGTATGCAGGCGTCGATCACCATGGATGCAGGGCCGCTGTCGAAGGCGAGCAGTTTGTCTGTGCCTGCAGGGATCGCTGTCATGTTGGCAATGCCGCCAAGGTTTTGCAAAACACGATTGCGCTTGGCATGCGCAAAGAAGACACGATCAAACATGGGTACTAGCGGTGCGGCTTGTCCTCCGGCGACCATATCCGCAGGGCGGAAGTCGCTCACTACTGGAAGTTTTGTGCGCGCGGATACTTCGCTTGCTTCACCAATCTGCAACGTGCAGCGCATCGGTTGGCCTAAGAACATTGTTGGAGTGCCCTGGTGGTAGATCGTTTGTCCATGTACACCGGCAAGTTTGGCACGGATGCCGCTCTGCTCTTGTGCCTGCGTGATGCAGTCGCCATAGAATTCGCCGAGTCGCCAGTGCAGGCGTGCGAAGTCAGCAGTGCTTATCGCGGGCGCGTCCATGGAGGCAAGCACGGCTTCACGAAGTTTCTTCGGATAAGCGAATGCCGTGTGTGAGAGTAGCTTCAGCCGTGGCTTTGCGGCATTTTTTGTCGGTGTAATGCGGACCAGTGCAACATCTACGCCATCGGCAGACGTGCCGCTCATAACACCAGCCACGATCATCGCTTTCTGTGTCTTCATTCGGCAATCTCCCGCTTCAGTTCGGCCAGCAGTTGTAGCGCCTCCATGGGCGTCATGCGGTCTACATCGAGCTCCCGTACACGATCCACAACGCGCTGTGAAAGCGGCGTGAAGATAGTCATTTGCATAGGCGGTGCTGTTGGCTGCGCGGCTTGTCCGGCCGCTGCAATGGATGCAGATTCTGCCTTCTCGTGCATCTTTAACACGGCGCGTGCGCGTGCAATGACTTCACGCGGTAGGCCCGCAAGCTTGGCAACTTCAATGCCGTAACTGCGGTCTGCTGCACCGCTCTCCACGTGATGCAGAAAGACAATGCCCTGTGGTGTTTCGCGGCAGGCTACACGGAGGTTCTTGAGCCGCGATAGCTTCTCTTCGAGCAGTGTGAGCTCGTGATAATGCGTTGCGAACAGCGTGCGTGCGCCGATGCGTTCATGCAAATGCTCGACTGTGGCCCACGCTAGCGAAAGGCCGTCATACGTGGCCGTGCCGCGCCCCATTTCGTCGAGCAGGACAAGGCTCCGCTTCGTTGCAGAGTTCAGGATAGCGGCCGTCTCTGTCATCTCCACCATGAAGGTAGAGCGGCCACGCGCCACGTTGTCGCTTGCGCCAATGCGTGTGAAGATGCGGTCGACAAGACCCAGCTTCATGGACGCAGCAGGAACGAAGGAACCGCTTTGAGCCAGGATGACGAGCAGTGCGGCCATGCGCAGATAGGTTGATTTACCGCCCATGTTGGGGCCGGTGATGAGTGCAAGGGATGGCCCGTTATCACTGTCGAGATAGCCAGAGTTGGGGATGAAGCGGCCTGCGCCGTTTTCTTCCAGTCGCAGTTCAACGACAGGGTGACGTGCCTCTGCAAACTCAAGCACGGTGCTGTCCGAAATCACTTCCGGTTGTGTCCATCCACGCAATGCGGCAAGGTGCGCAAAGTTTGCCAGAAGGTCAATCTCTGCAAGGCGGCGAGCGGTGTCGCGCATGCGTGGTGCGGCGTCGAGCACCTCACGACGCAACGCTGCGAAGATACGACGCTCTATTTCTCCCAGCCGCTCCTGCGCTGTCAGTATCTTACGTTCGTAATCCTTCAGCTCCGGTGTGGTGAATCGCTCTGCATTCACCAGCGTCTGCTTGCGTTCGTAATCGGCGGGCACATTGGCGAGATTCGCCTTGGTGATCTCAAGGTAGTAACCGAAGACATTATTAAAACGAACCTTCAGGCTGCCAATGCCAGTGCGTGCACGCTCGCGTTCTTCAATGGCTGCGATGGCTTCGCGTCCACTGCGTGACAGGCCACGTAGTTCATCCAGTTCCGCATCCACGCCGGGTTGAATCGCATCGCCTTCACCGAGCCGCAGCGGTGGCTCTTCCACAATCACTTGCGCGATGCGTGTGCAAACGTCGATGAGCGTATCGAAGTTGTTCTTCAGTGTCGACCAGCGGCCGTCCTGCAGATACTGTAGTGCCTCGTGAATCGCTGGGAGTGTGGCGAGCGTGCGGCCAAGTGCAACAACCTCGCGCGGGCCTGCAGAATCCAGCGCAAGACGCGCCAGCAATCGCTCCAGATCAAGCACGCCTTCCAGAGCGCGACGCAGACGCTCGCGTGCAGCGAGATCATGCTTCGCCTGCGCGACGGCGCTGTGCCTTGCTTCAATCTCCTCTGCATGAATGGATGGCCGCAGAATGACCGCACGCAGCAGTCGCTTTCCCATGGGCGTGCGGCAGGCATCGAGCGCGTAGCAGAGCGTGGTTTGCTGATTCTCTCCACTGAACAGAGGTTCGACGAGTTCCAGATTCCGCACGCTGACCGCGTCCAGCTCAAGGCATGTCGTGCGTTCGTAGAAACGAGGTACGTCGAGATGCTCGATCTCTTCGTGCTTGGTTGCGCGCAGGTAATGCAGCAACGCACCAGCCGCAATGGCGGCGGATGTTTTACCCGCAAGCCCGAAGCCTTCCAGTGAATGCGCGCGGTAATGGCTCTGGAGCAACGGCAGCGCGTACTCGCTGGTGAAGACCCAATCTTCGACCGGAGTGCGTGTGCGGACACCCGAGAGAAGGTCTGCCTCGGTATCGTCTTCGCCGTTCAGGTCAGCCTGACCACTGCCCAGATGCAGACCGGCAGGCAAAAGGATTTCTCGCGGACGATTGCGTGCGACTTCTTCCAGCGCGAGATTGACCGCGTTTGCACCTCGAAACTCCGTGGTGCGGAACTCGCCAGTCGAGAGATCGAGCATGGCGATGCCGGAAGATTTGCGGTCGGTACTGACGGTCAGCGCTGCGAGAAAGGTGTTCTCGCTGGCGGATGCCGTGGGGTCCAGCGCTGTGCCGGGTGTGACGACGCGTGTGACTTCGCGCTTGACGATACCTTTGGCCAGCTTGGGGTCTTCCATCTGCTCGCAGATGGCAATGCGGTAGCCCTTGCGTAGCAGACGCTGCAGGTAGGCTTCCGCAGCGTGATAGGGAACGCCGCACATGGGTTGCTGGCGTTCGCGGTCGCGCGCCGTGAGCGTTAGTTCCAGCTCACGCGAGGCCACAATGGCGTCGTCGTAGAAAAGTTCGTAGAAGTCGCCCATGCGAAAGAACAGCAGCGCATCGGGGTGCGCCGCTTTGGCGGCGGCAAACTGCTGCATCATGGGCGAAAGCTTGGCGCCTTCGACGGTGGTCTTTTCCGGGGGCATCGCTTCCGTCAGGATACCGTTTTATCGCGTGGCCGGTTGTGGAGGACTGGGTCGAAACACGGCACCCGCTATACTGGATAGTGGCCACAGGGCCCTGTTCGCTTTGTCGATTTTCTGGCTAAAAGTCGCTGTTGTGCTGTATGGCGTTGCCTCGCTGGCGGTGCTGCCAGCCGTGCTTTATGACCGCCCCCGATGGAGGGTGGTGGCAATCCCGGCTACCGTGGCGGCGTTGCTGTTCCATTTCGTCTCCGTAGCGGAGATGCTGCGCTCGGCTCACCACCTGGTTCCAGTAAACGCAAGTGAGATTCAGGCCGCCCTTGGGCTGCTGCTGGCCGCGGCGTTTTTGCTGGTCTACGCGGCCTATCGGACGTTGACCGTCGGTGTGGTGCTGCTGCCTGCCGTGTTTTTGTTGGGATTATTGCCCGCGTTTGCGCCGGGAACACACGACATCACCGTGCCGTTGATGAATTCGGCATGGCTCTGGCTGCACATTGGGCTGTTGCTGGCGGCGTATGCGGCACTGTTTGTCAGTGTGTTGGCATCGGTCTTGTATCTGATTCAGGAGCGCAGGCTGAAATCGCGTTCACCGCGCGGCATTCTCAGCAAACTCCCTCCGCTGGAAACCACGGACCAGATCGCGCTGAAGTCGCTGCTGGTGGGTTTGCCCTGTATGACGGCGGGGCTGCTGATCGGCACAGCACTGGCGCAGATGACGTATGGCGCATCGTACTTCCGCGATCCGAAGGTGCTGCTCAGCTTCGCCATGTGGATTGCCTATGTGGCGATGATTGCGATTCGTAAATCCAGCGGTCTGCGTGGGCGCCGCGCTGTGTGGCTGTCGTCGTTTGTGTTCTTCATCATGCTGGCCGTGTGGTCAGCGGACCAGGTGAGCAGCGTGCACCAGTTTGCGGGGCGCCCGTGAGCCTGAGCCTGCTGGGGGTGAACCACAAGAGCGCGCCGATCGACGTACGCGAGCGCCTCGCCATTGCGCCGGATCAGCTTGCCGACGCGATTCGTTCACTGGTGCAGCATCCGGGCGTGCATGAGGGATTGATCCTCTCCACCTGCAACCGTGTGGAATTGCTCACGGAACACGAGTCTGCCAGCGATGTGCGTGCCTTCCTTTCGGATTACTTTGCGGTGCCCCAATCGACGCTGGCACCCCATCTGTATGAGTTTCGCGAAGATGAGGCGGTGCGCCACCTGTTCCGTGTGGCGTCGTCGCTGGACAGCCTGGTCGTAGGCGAGCCGCAGATCCTTGGGCAGGTGAAAGAGAGCTACTCCGTTGCGCGTGAGGTAGGAGCTGTCTCTTCGACGCTGGAGCGCCTGCTGCAATCAGCCTTTACGGTGGCGAAGAAGGTGCGTACGGAGACCGAGATTGGTTCTTCGTCGGTATCCATTGCGTCGGTTGCTGCGGACCTTGCCAAGCAGATTTTCGGCTCCTTGAAGGGGAAACAGGTTCTGCTTGTCGGCGCAGGAAAGATGAGCGAACTTGCTGCGCGTCATCTCATCGCGCAGGGAGCAACCGGCATCCTGGTAGCGAATCGCACGCCGGAGCGCGCGCAGCGGCTTGCCGAACAGTTTCATGGCTTGGCCGTACCTTTCGCCGATCTGCAACAGCACGCGCCAAAGGCCGACATTATTGTGACCGGAACTGGCTCGCACGAGCATTTGTTCAACGTGCGAGATGCGCAGGAGATTCTGCATAAGCGCCGTGGTCGCCCCGTGTTCTTTATCGATATTGCAGTGCCTCGCGACGTGGAGCCTGAAGTAAACGGGGTTGACGGAGCTTTCGTGTATTCCGTGGACGACCTGCAGCAGGTGGCTGCGGAAAATCTGACGGCGCGATCCGAAGAAGCCGCAGCTGCCGAACGCATCGTTTCCGATGAAGTCAGCCGGTATCAGCAGCGGCTGCAGACGCTTGATGCAGTGCCAAGCATCCTTGCATTGCAACAACATGCAGAGCAGTTGCGCCTTGCCGAGTTGGATCGCGCACGCGCAAAGCTTGCAGCGTTGACGCATGAGCAGCAGGAAGCCGTGGAGGCCATGACACGCGCCATGATGAACAAATTCCTGCATGCGCCCATGACCGGCCTCCGCAAGAGCGCAAATGACGGTGACGCCATTGCGGTGGACATTATCCGACGCATGTTCTCGCGCGATCGCTAAGTTTTCTTTACTGGCGCGTTTTGCGCTTCCTCCAGGGCTACCCCACCGCTTCATCGTCCATCACACATGCTTGTGAGGTGATGAGATGAATGCTTCGCAGCAAAGTGAACCAAGGGGCTTTGGCGAACACGCGCGGGGGCCCGCAGCCGAGAAAGCGCATGCCCTGGGATGGAATCTGAACCAGGAACAACGCACCGCTCCACCACCAGGAAAACAGAATACCTACGGCGGTACCGACTACGATTATGGCGCGCAGGACTTTGGCGACGAGCCGTTCAGGATGGGTGCCACCCGTCCTGAAGAGGTCAGGCAAGCGCTGGAGACGCTCACAAAGGAGGATTGAAATGGCATTTTCGAACGAGACGAAAACGCACGCAGGTCGGGAAGACTCAGTCCCGGGAAGTGACAAAGGTCACGCGCATTCGCACGCGGCGCACCTGGGAACAGAGGGCAACGTGAGACCGTCGGCAGTGAATATCGGCAAGCAGGGCCGCGAGGCAGGTTCGATTCAGCAGCCTCCACAAGACCCCGCACGAAACGGCAAATCGCGTCATCGCCAATAAGGCATTCATGATCCAGCTGATCAAACAACAAGAGCGGCCAATCGGGCCGCTCTTGTTGTCGTATGGAATGCGGTTGAAGATTACATCACCACTCCGCTGTCTCTCGCGGATTCGTCTTTGTGTTTCTTTTGTTCTTCCGGTGATTTGTGATGCAGATCCAGACCGAAGTGCGGTTCATCCTCAGTGCCTGTGATCTTCACCGGAATCTCTGCGCCCGCACCGTTGTGATGGAAGAACGGATCAACAGGCTTCAGTAGAAGGCTCTTCCACTTTGACGCAATCATCTCTGACACCTTGGCTTCCGTACGTACCTTGCCGAAGAAATCAAAGCGCTTGCCATCCATGCTGTACACGCCTTCCAGGTTCACTTCGCCGCCCGGAAGCGTGTAGTGCAGCGTGGAGAAATTCAGCTGGCCATTGTGGCTTACAAGCTTGCCCCGCATGTTGGAAGACACGTCAGGTGCTCCGGGCTTAGCTTCTTTCGGTGAACCCTGTGCACGCAGGCTCAGCATGTCCACCTTGTCCTGCACTTTCGGGTTCGTGAAGTGGATATTGCGCAACGTGAATGCGCCGTTCATCTCCAGCTTCTTCGTCACACTTTCTTTGCCGTAGGGGATCCGCAGGTGCATCTTCATGCCGATGTTGCTTTGCATGATGGCGGGCTTTGTCTTGACCGCCAGCATCAGGAAGTCGCGTAGACGGCCGTTGGGGATGTTTACATCCAGATCGGTGATGTGGCCTTTGCCTTTTACGTTGATCACGGCGCCGGAGCAGGTGAACTCTGAATCGCCCAGTTTGGCCTGAACAGGCTGCAGATAGGTGTCGCCACTCGTGCCATCAATGATGGCGTGAAATGTGGTCTCCAACGGCATGGGATAGTTTGCTGTATCCAGCGTGAAATCCGGCGTATGCGTGGTTCCATCCGCAACAATGCGATCAAGCTGACCCTCAAATTTGCCCGTGGAAGAGAGCATCCCACCGATGCCTTTGATCGTTCCCAGATCGGCGTGGTCGAAGGTGTAGTTGCCATTCACCAGCGAATCACCGGGCTCTTCATTGTTCCAGGGGCCAAAGTCGCCTGTGGCGTGAATGTCTCCTTTGGGAATGGCGTTTACGAGCACCGCGTCATATTTCCAGGGGCGCTCCGGGCCAACATCGCGCATCCGGATGTGCTGCAATTCAAAGTGCTTGGGATCCTTATCCGGTTTGAAGGTGCCAATGATCAGATGAGAATTTTCCACCTCAATCTGGTCGACGAGAATTTCGATTTTGCCCTTTTTCTTCTTCGGACCTGGCGGTGCAGCGGCGCGGGCTTCTTTCGGCGGAATATAAATCTGCATACCGCTCACATAGACGGTGCCAACGTGTGTTGGCTTCACAAACAAACCCATCAGCGGAGCATGGAACCGGAAGTGTTCCATGGCGATCAGAGGCTCGGTCGCGCCAGCAGCAACGACGTCATCTGGCGCATAGATCCGTAGTCCTGTGCCTGAAACTTCCAGCCCTTTGATCAGCGAAACATCCAGCGTATCCAGCTCCACGCGGCTATTGAAACGTGCGCTCAACGTGTCGATGACGCGACCCTTCAAGATGGGGCCGGCACGATGCACCATCACGTTGCCAATGACGATCAAGACAGCGAGGACAATCAGTGCTCCAATTGCGACCCACCGCCACACCCCATACCGCTTTGTGGGGGAGTTGGGTGTGTTTTGTTCTGTAACCACGAACTTTCCTCCAACCGCGTGTTTTGCCCTCATCGACAAACCGCGCAGCTTGTTTGCTTGTGATGCAACGGTTGCCGGTAGGGATTGCCGCCGTGGGAGGGTGGGCAGGCGTTCCGGGCCGCAGTATGATCACTCCATGCACCTGCGAATTGGTTCCCGCGGCTCGCGGCTCGCGTTATGGCAAAGTAATCACATCGCGTCACATCTGCGCGCGCTGGGACATACGACTGAGATTTTTATCATCCGCACGACGGGTGACCGTATGCAGGACCCGGCCTTTGCTGCGAAGATGCTGGGCCCCGATGGCAAAACACCATCCAATGTGGATGGCAAAGGCATCTTCATCAAGGAAATTGAAGAGGCGCTCGCGGCTGGAACGATTGATCTTGCCGTGCATTCACTGAAAGATCTTCCGACAGAACTAGATGCGCAGTTCACTCTGGCGGCTATCCCGGAACGCGCCGACCCACGCGATGTTCTGCTGGTGCCGGATTGGCTTCAGATTCACACGCTGCCCGCAAATGCGCGTATTGGCACTACATCGCCACGGCGCACTGCGCAGCTACGCGCGCTCAATCCGGAGTTTCAGTTTGTGGCCATCCGCGGCAACATCGACACGCGCATCCGCAAGCTTGGCCGCGGCGATTGTGACGCGTTGGTGCTGGCTGCCGCGGGGATTGATCGGTTAGGAACGAAGCTGTTGAAGCCGGTGGAGCTTGATCCACAACATCCGGAGTTTGGCCGACCACCACACATCGAATGCATCACGCACCCGGACCACGATCATCTTGCCGATCACGACCACGGCGAGGAGCTTCCGGGGCAGGCAGACTGGATTCGTCAGCGCTTTGATCCGGAGATGCTATGCCCCTCGCCGGGGCAGGGCGCGCTTGCAATTGAAACACGCGCAGGTGATGCAAAGACGATTGCCGCTATTCAAGTGCTTGACGACGCAACGACTCGTTATGCCGTAGAGAGCGAACGCTGGCTGCTGCATGCTCTTGGCGGAGGATGCTCGCTGCCTGTTGGCGCACTCTGCATTCAGGAGCAGGGCCGCGCAAAGCTCCATGCAGTGGTGGCAGCACCGGATGGCGAGTGCGTGGTCACCGCGACGCTCTTTGCTGAAGAAGGCGAATCCGCGCAGAGCTTCGGTTCGCGTGGCGCGCAGGCGCTGGTCGATCAGGGCGCGCGTGAGTTGCTGGCGGAGGATTTTGCCGGGGTGGAGGCCGATTAGCACTTGGCTCCTCGCGTCCTGGTTACACGTGCCCCGCACCAGGCGTCGGCTCTGGGCGACGCTCTGGCGGCTCATGGCCTGCGTGTGGCGTCCGTGCCCACCATCGCGCTCGCACCGCCCAGCGATGAGTACGCCACGCTGGACCGTGTGCTGACTCGGTTGGATGAGTTCGGCTGGATTTTGTTTACGTCCGCCAATGCTGTTGCGGTGTTCGCGGATCGGCTGGAAGATGAGGCTGTGCCGCTGACCTGCGGCATTGCCAGCATTGGCTCGGCTACGAGCAAGGCCCTGCGCGACGCCGGTTTCCCAGTTCGCCTGCAAGCGCAGACGGCCATTGCGGAGTCCTTGGCGAAGTCGCTATTGCCACACGCGCGTGGCGCATCCATGCTGCTGGTACGCGCAGAGCAGGGAAGAGATGTCCTGATTGAAATGCTGGAAGAAGCTGGTGCTGAGGTGACATTAGCGCCTGCCTATCGCACGATCATTCCCACAGAATCGGTGGAGCGTCTGAAGCGTGAGCTGCCCACCGTGGACGCCATCACCTTCACCAGTTCATCGTCGGTTCAGAACCTGTTCGCGCTGTTGGACGAGGCTGGTCTGTCTCTCCCAAAGGAGATGGTGCTGGCCTCCATTGGTCCCATCACTACGGCATCTTTAAAAGAGCAAGGCCGCATGCCTACGGTCGAGGCAAGAGAATCCACCGTGATATCGCTCGCTTCCGCTGTCGCAACAGCGCTTCGGCATCGCGGCTAAAAATCTTTGGCGATGGGTGTAATGTTCGCCCATCCGCTGCGTGTTTCCTTGTGAGCCCAATACGCCGGCTCCAAAGGAGAACAACCAATGAAGTGCGATTCCTGTCAGTGTGGCGAAGTCTGCATCTGCGTTGTTTGTGGATGCAAGCAGAATGGTTAATTCCACTGGCGGCTACGGAACATCTCATTCTGTAGCCGCCATGCCCGTCACGACAAAACTCGATACGCTTCTAGAACACCGCGAGCAGTTTCTTGCTTTTCTGGAGCGCCGCGTTCATGACCGTAATAAGGCAGAAGACATTCTCCAGGCGGCCTACACCCGCGCGTTGGAACACGAAGGCAATGTGCAGGAGCACGAGTCCATTGTGGGCTGGTTTTATCGTGTTCTGCGCAATGCGGTGATCGATTCCTATCGCAGGCATAGCGTGGAGAACGAAGGCCTCGCCGTTCTGGCACGCGAGATGGAAGACGCTGCTACGCCGCCCGTCGACCTACGCGATGAGGCGTGTCTCTGCCTGCAATCTGCCGTGGATTCGTTGCCACCAGATTACGCGGAGCTATTGCGTGAGGTGGACCTGGCGGATGAACCGCTTGCTGCTTATGCGCAGAAGAGAGATTTGACCAGTAATAACGCCGCAGTGCGTGCGCATCGCGCACGTGCGGCGTTGCGTAAGGCTCTCATCCGTTCCTGCGGAGCATGTGCGGATCATCATTGCGAAAACTGCACCTGCAAACGGTGCTAAGGAAGAAGGGCATGGCTTGCGCCATGCCCTTCGTGTTTGTAGTGAGCCGCAATTAGTCGATGAAATCGACCTTCGCCTTGTGTGGAATCACGCCGCGCTCATAGCCCATGTCCAGCAGCTTCTTGATGGCTTCACGGCCATCGTCGCCGTAGTTCAGGGTGCGCTCGTTCACGTACATGCCCACGAACTTGTTCGCCAGATTCGGGTCCAGGTCACGCGCAAACTGCATCGCGTATTCCAGCGCCTGCGGACGGTGATCCAGCGCATGCTGAATGGAGTCGCGCAGCGCCTGCGTGGCAATGTGCATGGACTCAGCACCCAGCGAGCGGCGGATGGCATTGCCACCCAGCGGCAATGGCAGACCGTCGGTCTGTTCAC
Source organism: Terriglobus sp. ADX1 (assembly GCF_036877645.1). Taxonomy (NCBI): domain Bacteria; kingdom Pseudomonadati; phylum Acidobacteriota; class Terriglobia; order Terriglobales; family Acidobacteriaceae; genus Terriglobus; species Terriglobus sp. ADX1. Next base: position 106,537 of record NZ_JAEDXV010000007.1, on the reverse strand, counting down.
GCCACCACTGACCCATGTCCAGCACCTTGTGCAGGCCGTTGTCGCCGTAGGTGAGCTGTCCTTCGTGGATGATCAGGCCAGCTTCGAACTCGCCCGCAACCACCCGCGGAATGATCTGGTCGAACGGCACCACTTCGTACGCCACTTCCGGATGGAAGAGACGCAGCGTCAGGAATGCCGTCGTCAGTTCGCCCGGAACGGCAATCTTCAGCTTCTTTACTTCGTCCGTGGTGTACTTGCGCGGAGCCACGATCATGGGGCCGTAGCCTTCGCCCACAGAGCCGCCGCATGCCATCAGGGCGTACTCGTCCTGTAGGTAGGGATAGGCGTGGAAGCTGATGGCTGTCACGTCGTAGTACGGATCGTGAATGGCGCGCTGGTTCAGCGTTTCAATGTCCGTAAGAACGTGGGTGAACTTGTAGCCGGGGACGCGGACCTTGTTCGTTGCAAGGCCGTAAAACATGAATGCGTCGTCGGAGTCGGGGCTGTGGGCCACCTTGATCTCTTGTACGCCTGTCGGGGTGGTGCTCATGAAATGGTTTGTCCTTCAGGTTTGTTCAGGTAGTTGGGGGAAGAAGTTACGGCTTAGCGACGAGCCACGGCCGTGGCCATGCCTGCCGCAGCAAGGATCTTGACGGTGTCTGCGAAAGCAAACGGAGTCACAGCGCCACCGAGCGCCATTGAGAACGGTAGGTGTAGAGACACGCTGAACCACGCAGCACCGCAGGCATACACCAGCAGCATAGCGGCTGCGCCTGCTGCAGCAAAGCTGACATAACGGCGCGAACGCAACGCAGCGGGAATGCCCGCAATCGCTGCTGCCAACGGGTAGGCAAAGAGATAACCGCCTGTGGGGCCCAGCAGGCGCGCCACGCCGGGCAATCCGGCAGTGGTGAACACCGGCATGCCTGCCGCGCCTTCGGCCAGATACAGGGCCAGAGCAGCGAACCCGGCCGTCGGTCCCATCAGCATGCCCACCAGAATCACTGCGAAAGGCTGCAGTGTGAATGGAACTGGCGTGAATGGCAGCGGCACGGAGACGTGTGCGCACAGCGCAATGAACAGGCTCGCGGCCACAACAGCCGTTGCCTGCAGCGCAAACGAAACCGAACGCGACTCGCCTGCCATGGCGGGACGCAGAGAAGACAGAGAGATACGTGACATGGGTCAGGTGCCTTTCACTTCTGATTGTACCGGCTGTTGTGCGTGATGCGAGATTAACGGTATTCGGGCTTTGACAGAGTCCCCGTGGGGCGACGTACACCACCTGCTGGTGCTATGCCCATATCCGGGTCGCGCAGGTCTCCCATGTCTTCATTGAAATAGGCGCGATCCGACCGCTTGCGCAGTGGAGAATCAGATGCGTTGGGGACAGACGCGTCCTTCTGCAACCCCTGCCCACGACTGCGGGCACGTACCGATTGTGATGATGCAACGACACCGGCGGCCAGGTCCATGCGAGGATGCAGCCGTCTTTTGCGCATCGCGGGCTCCTGTTGCGGCGACGTTGCCGGCGAAGTCTTGCGCATGCTGCGCCACAAAGCAGCGATGCTCAGTAACAAAACAAGGCAACATACGGCGGCGATTTCGGCGAGCATTTGCATGGGAAAGACGAACCGAGAATACAACCACCGCGTCCGTTCTGAAAGCGGAAACGCGTCTATACCCGATTTCGTCACATGGATAGCTTTTTCATTATGAAAAGGAGGTATCGAATAGGGTGCCACCTCTTGCATCGTGTTGCATCCACGCATCTACTGAAAAGAAGTGGAAACGCAGCAAAAGACGACGCAGGTCCGCGGATTCGCAGCCACCATTGGGCGCATCTGCGAGGCTTTCTACGGAAACCGACGCCGCCTGGCGACGGGCGCGGCGGCGTTGCTGGCGATCATGGTTGGCTACCACGTTGTCTTTGGAAAAAATGGTCTGACGGCATACCAGAACAAGCGCCACGACCTGCGCGATCTACAGGTCCAGAGCCAGCAACTGGAGCAGGACAACGGGCGGCTACGCAGCCATGTGGAACGTCTGACGAACAACCCGGATGCCATCGAACATGAAGCGCGCGAAGCCTTGCACTATGCACGTCCCGGTGAGGTCATTTACACATTGCCTTCGGATCAAAAGGCCGCTGCAAAGTAGTCTCAGTCCACATGCAATGAGCCGTCCAGGTCGACGGTAAGACGATCGTGCATCACCAGCATGGAATGTACCTTCAGCGAATCCAGCACCACGTTATAGCCGGTGCCGTCCTTTGACTTGGCCAATGCGGAGCGCAGCAATTCTGCTGCATTCAGTTTCATGCTGGCCGGCAGTTTGCGTTGCAGGAAGGGAACCAGAAGGAAGTCCAGTTCCTTGTTGCCGGTGAAGCGGTCGACACGTGCATCACGGAAACCGATGGATTCGCCTTCCGCCTGGGGAACAACGGAAACATCTGCCATGGTGCTGAATCCCACACCCACGCACTTGCCAAAGACACCAGCGCCCAGGCGCGAATGCGTGCTGACATGCACAACCACACGATCATCCTGAAAGCTGACCGTGGCCTGATCAATGTAGACGTAGCAGGCAGAGTTACGATCGCCGCGCAGGTAGTAGCGGGCGTCCGGAGCGTTTAGAAGCTGTTCCTTGAGGGTGCGTTCCAGAGCCGCCGCGGAGACCTTCAATTCGATCGCGCGGGCATTCAGGGTAAGCAAAGACATGAGTAGCAGAACCGGGAGCAGAAGGCGCTTCACGCTTCTTAGAATAGCGCCTGAGCGGGCTGCTACAGATCGTGAAGATTGTCTGGTGGGGGAGCCAGTTTGCGGCTTACTTGCCGCCGAAGGTGTCAACTTCTGTCGATGTCGCGGCAGGGCCACCTTCAGACAAAGCGACCGGCACGCTGGCAGGTGCAGCCTGCGAATTTGGGCCCAGTCCCAGCTTGATTAGTGCGCGCGAATCCGGGACGAGCTTGGTCTGCCAGCCGTTATCGGCCTGTAGCTTCTGCATGGCTGCCTGGCTGTCGGCATCCCAGTGGCCGCTGGCTTCCTTCAGGTAACCGGCTTTCACTAGCGCCGTCTGAATCTGCGTGGCACGGCCATCATCCATCGCACGCTGGTGCGGTGCGGCGGACTGGGTCTTCTTATGCTTCGCTGTCGGGCCACGCTTTACGCGAGAAGCCTGCAACGGGAGGATGGAGGAGAAGAGGAGCAGAGTCGCAGCGGACGCCGTGTAAAAGCGCATGAAAACCTCAGATAAACGAATTTCTTATCCCGCAATGTGGACCGATTCACCCACACTACACACTGAAAGAACACCGGCGCAAGCCGAATGTGACGGCAAAGTGAACGTTTTTCCCGGACGGATTGCGCCATGTGTGTAAATCGGCGGAAGTTGACGTTTCGATAGAAAACGATAGAAAAAGGGCCACTCCAAAATGGAGCGACCCTTTTTCACAATATAAATTTGCTGAAATTAGCGGGTGAAGGAACCTACGGCGTGCGTTTCGTCGTCGCGGACGTCGAACACGGTGTACAGCTTAGTGATCTGGAGCAGATCCTGCACCTTCTTGGTCAGGTTCAGCAGCTTCAGCTCGCCGCCTGCGTTCTTCACAGAGGTGTAGGCGGAAACCAGTTCACCGATACCCGAAGAATCGATGTAGGAAACATCGCCCAGGTTGAGGAGGATGTTCTTGTCGCCCTTGGCGACGAGATCGCGGATGGTGTCACGCAGGGTGACGGAGCCTTCGCCCAGGGTGATCCGGCCGCTCAAGTCGAGAATCGTAACGCCGTCCACTTGGCGCGTGCTTACCTTGATGCTCATCGTCTGTGTGCTCTCCTGCCGAAGGAATCGGCGAAATTTAAAACTTGGAAAAATCTGCGGTCGTTAAGTGGTTCAGGCTGCGTCCTGCGCGGGAAGGCGGTGCTTGATAAGTGTCAGCTCAGTTCCCGGGGACAGTTGGCGAAAGTGTACCTCATCCATGAAGGCTCGCATAAGGAACACCCCGCGTCCCGAGCCGCGGAGTATGTTCTCCGGCGAAAGGGGATCGGGAATGGCTTCCTCATTGAAGCCCGGACCTTGGTCGCTGATGCGAATGACAAGGTCGTTGTCGTTCGCTTCAAAGCTGGCTGTCACTTCCTTGTCGCGGCTGTAGCTGTTGCCGTGGATAACGGCATTCACGGCAGCCTCGCGGACAGCCATGGCGATGTTGGAGATGTCGTCTTCCGCGAACCCAGCGCGGTTGGCGAAGGATTCCGCCTCCTGCTCCACGCGGTCCACGGTATCCAGCGTGGACGGCAGGGTGAAGGTTGTCCGTGTTGTAGGTGTATTGGGCAACGTGTCTCGGTCCCTGGCCGCTTGGTCTTGCTGGCAGTGTGCTTTCCCAGCGCAGGAATGTCAAGGAGCTTAGCGAACGATTGTTACGAACCCGTGATTTCGCGGGATGGCGATAGCTTCGGTAGACTGCCGAAAGAGCAGTCAAAAGAAGAAGATTCTGGGCAGAGAGGAGCGGTGGACGCATGATCGAACAGCCAGTTCGCCGCACGAGTCTCTCCTCGTTGCTGGGGCAGCCCGTGCGGGCGCACGGCGGGCTCCCGCTGGGGCGGATTGCGGAACTTGTCGTTGCAACGGAAGACGGTGGAACGCACATCAGTAGCCTGCTTCTGACAGCCTCTGGCCGACTGCGCGGTGGCCAGGTGCACTCCGTTCCTCTGCACGCATTGCATCTCAGCTCTACTGGCGAACTGCATTTGAAGCAGGAAGCGGAGCAGCCGCAACCCATCGACATTCCGCATGCCTCCGTGCTGTTGGAGCGAGATCTGCTCGACCAGCAGATCATTGATGTGCACGGCCACAAAGTGGTGCGTGTGAACGACGTCGACCTGGTCTGGGAGACACACGACGAACTCCACCGTCTGCGTATCGCAGAAGTCGAAGTGGGTATGCGTGGCGCAGTCCGGCGATTGCTTCGAGGCTTGCCTGCGAATGCAGTGGATGCAATGGCGCATCGCTTTCAACCTCGCGTTATTCCATGGGAATTTGTCGATCTGATCGACCGCGATCCTGCGCGTCGCGTGCGTTTGAAGATTGAAGGCGACCGCCTCTCCACCATGCATCCGTCGGATATCGCGGACATTCTGGAAGAGCTTGCGCCCGCAGAACGCGAGGCTGTTTTTGGCTCGCTGGATGAAGAGATTGCAGCAGAAGCGCTGGAAGAGGTCGATCCGAAGTTGCAACGTTCGTTGCTGGAAGGCATGGAATCCAGTCGCGTCGCTGACATCGTGGAAGAGATGGATCCTGGCGCTGCTGCAGATCTTCTGGCGGAACTTCCCGAGGAGCGCTCCGAAGAAATTCTTCTTGAGATGGAGCCGGAAGAACGTGCCGAAGTGGAAGAGCTGCTGGAGTTCCCGGAAGACTGGGCCGCAGGCCGCATGACCACAGAGTACGTTGCTGTTCCCGAAGATGCGGATGTGCACCAGGCCATTGAAGCATTGCGAAACTTTGAAGGCGATCTGGACGCAGTGAATGAAGTCTTTCTGTTGGATAGTGCTGGTCGGTTGAAGGGCGCTGTGACGTTGTCGAAACTTGCACTCTCCAACGGCGAAACGAAGCTGATCGATGTGAAGGAAGCACACTTGCACACATGTTCCATTGACGCTGGAAGCCGCGCCATTGCTGAGCAATTCGATAAATACAACCTGCGTTCGCTGGCTGTTTTGGATCACGATCGCCAGCTTGCAGGTGTTATCTATCCGGAACATGTCATCGCTCTGTTAAGGGCGGGCCACTAACGCATGCGGATTCTGTACATCGGCACGCTCACAGAGAACGATTCGGCTGAATACCGCCGCCTCGCACTACTCCGCGAAGGGCATACCATCGAGGCGATTAATTCGCTGAACTATCGTTCCGCCTCGTCATTGCTGCACAAACTCGAGTTCCGTGCGCAGATTGGCCCCATGGTTTCGCGTTTGAACCGCGACATTCTCGCTGCTGCGGAGCGGTTTCAGCCGGATGTGGTGTGGGCAGACAAAGTGTTGTGGATGCGACCGCAAACGTTGAATCGTCTGCGTTCCATGGGCATTTCCACGGTGTCGTACATGATTGACAACTTCTTCGGACCGCGTCGCGATCCGGGATGGCGGCTGTATGCAAAGTGCATCCCGCTTTATGACCTGCATTGCACACAGCGCGACACGAATGTGAAGAGTTATCGCGAGGCGGGTGCGCGCGATGTCATCAAGGTGCAAACTGCGTTTGAGCCAACGCTGCACTTTCCACATGATCCTCCGTACACGGATGCGCAGCGTGATCGTGGGGTGTCATTCATCGGAACCAGTTACGATCAGCGCGCTGAAACGCTGCTTCGTTTGCACGCAGACGGTGTCCCTGTGACGATCTCCGGTGGCCCACAACACTGGCGCGGGCCGCTTGGAAACATGTTTGACACGCTCTATCGCGAGGGCGAGTTATTTCGGCAGCAGTATCGCGAAGCCATCTGGCGTTCGAAGATCAACCTGAGCTTTCTTACGCATTCCAATCAGGACGAGTTTGTTCACAAGTCGTTTGAGATTACTGCGTGCGGAGGCTTTCTTCTTGCGGAACGATCCGCTGGCCACCTGGAGCGGTTTGTTGAAGACGAGGAAGCCGTGTTCTTTGAAGGCTATGACGAACTGCTTGCAAAGATACGGCGTTACCTACCGGATGAAGCTGCGAGAAATCGTATTGCGCTGGCAGGCATGAAACGCGCGTGGTCCAGCGGCTACGACAACGACACGCAAGTACGGCGCATCGTGGAACGAGTGCAAAGCATTCTGGAATCGACGAAGAAGGGAGGTGCGGCGTGAAGTGGCTGAAGGTCTGGCGTTATCGCATCCTTTTCTTCCTCGCTGCACTTGGCCCTGGCTTCATCACGGCCAACGTGGACAACGATGCGGGTGGCATCTTCACGTATTCGCAGGCGGGCGCGCAGTATGGCTACGCACTGCTGTGGACGATGATTCCCATCACCATTGCGCTCATCGTTGTGCAGGAGATGTGCGCGCGCATGGGTGCTGTCACGGGCAAGGGACTCAGCGATCTCATCCGCGAAGAGTTCGGCCTGCGTTTGACCTTCATCATCATGCTGCTGCTGGTGGTGGTGAACTTCGGCAACGTCATCGCGGAGTTCACCGGCATTGCAGGTGCGCTCGGCCTCTTTCATGTCAGCAAGTACATCGCTGTTCCAGTGTGCGCTGTGCTGGTGTGGGCGCTGGTTGTGAAGGGCGACTACAAAAGCGTGGAGAAGATATTTCTCTTCGCCAGCGTGGTCTATCTCGCATACATCGCCGCGGGCGTGCTCGGCAGACCCGACTGGCACACGGCGTTGGTCGAGACCGTAAAGCTACCCGACCGTTCTCTGTGGCATGACCGCAATTACGTGTATATGACCATCGGTGTCATCGGTACGACCATCACGCCGTGGATGCAGTTTTATCTGCAGTCTTCCATCGTGGAGAAGGGAGTGACGGTGAAGCATTACCGCGCCACGCGCCTTGATGTGACGATCGGTTCTATCTTCACCGATGTTGTGGCGTGGTTCATCGTTGTGGTGTGTGCGGCCACTTTGTGGATTCATGGCGTGCGCAACATCAACGTAGCTGCCGACGCCGCGGAGGCCATGCGACCCATCGCTGGCGATTATGCTTTCCTGCTCTTTGCCGCGGGATTGTTCAATGCATCGTTGTTCGCTGCGTCCATCCTTCCGCTCTCCACGGCCTATACGGTTTGCGAAGGTCTGGGTTTTGAAAGCGGTCTGGATCGCACATGGAAGCAGGCACCGGTTTTCTACTGGCTGTACACCATCCTCATCGCAGCGGGCGCAGCAGTCGTACTCATTCCCAACTTCCCGTTGGTAAAGATGGCCGTGTTGTCGCAGGTGTTGAATGGCCTGCTGCTGCCCGTTGTGATGTATTTCATGCTGAAGCTGATCAACAAGCCAGAGCTGATGGGCGAGTATCGCAATCGCACATGGTTCAACGCCATCGCATGGATCACAGCCATTCTGGTAACAGGCCTATCGCTGGTTCTGGTGTGGCAATCGCTACGGGGATAACGGAGCACCAGGCAAAGCAAAGGCGCCGCATTCCACTGCGGCGCCTTCGCTCTTGTGTGGATGCTACTGTTTCGGGAAGTACTTTGGGGCATTGCTATCGGCCCACGGATTGTAGTGTGCAGCGAACGCCGCACGCCGTCCGATGCTGGGGTGTCCATACGTCCAGAACTCCAGAAACTGGTTTGGATTCGGCACGTCGTAGCTCGTCTCGCCCAGCACCTGAAACGCACCGCGCGCCGTTTCCTGCGGGTCTGACACAATGCCGTGAATGGCTTCCATGCCGTACACATCTGCAGCATGTTCCTGCGTGCGTGACAGCGTGGAAGTCACTGGTTCCAGGAAGAAGCTGAACAGCGAAAACGCCAGCAGCAGCACTGCGAGTGCGCCCCAGTCGTTCTGTGTTGGGATACCCCATGAAGCTCCAAAACGGCGGATCGCCCACTGCACAAACAGATATCCCAGATACAGCGTGATGAACGTGATCACGGTGCTTATCAAAATGCCGCGCACAATGTGATGCAGCACGTAATGGCCGCTCTCATGACCGAAGATGAACAGGATTTCGTCGGGCGTACCCTTGGCAATCGACGTGTCCCACACCACCACGCGCTTCGATGCGCCGAAGCCGGTAACGTACGCGTTGAGCGTCGTCACCTTTGCTGATGCTTTCATCAGGAACATGCGGTCCGGCGGAATGTTCATGTGGCCGCGATTCGCCACATCTTCCAATCGCTGCACCAGTTCGGGATGCGATTGTTGCAGCGGCTCAAACTTGTTAAACAGCGGATCAATCACATACGGCGTGATGAAGATGCCTGCCAGGGTGATTGGAATGGAAACGATCCAAAAGCCGAGCCACCAGCGACGCGGGAACTTGCGGATGAACCAGAACAGCAGCATCACCAGCAGCGTTCCAATCACCAGGCCAATCCCAGCGCTCTTCGCTTGATCGCCCAGCCAACTGCCCCAACTCTGCACGCTCAATCCGTATTTCAAGCTCAGCCAGTGGCCATAGACGCTAAACGGCGCGTCCAACAGCGCTGTAATGATCAAAAACAGCAGCAGGAAGGTGGCGCCTTGTAACCAGCGGTTCTTGAAACGCGCTGTCGCTGTCCGCTGCATCCATCCCACAACTCCCAGCGTCAGCAGCGCCACGATGTACACGAGCGACCAGATGGACGTGGCGAAATGCAGCACGGTGCCCACCTTGTCCAGGTGTTGCGCCTTAGCCAAATCTCCGGGCTTCAGCGAATACGAAGGGATATTCCCGCCCTCGGGCGAAGAATCCAGCTCATGCTGAGCAGCGTCGTTCGCCAGCTTTTCAGCAGGCGTGGTGGCTGCATGGAGGGGAATGGTCAGCAGAAGCAACAGGAAGAGCAGCAATCGGCGCATGCCGGTTTATAGCAGACTTCCTGAAGGGAACCACCGGGCATTCTTAGCAGAACGCCATGCAATGAAGGGCTGCATCGCATCTCAACCACATACCAAGCTTTCACCAGCGCGCAAGACAAGTCATACGAGTCGCGCGAAACTGCTTTCGCGTGATGCTTTAGGTTTATTTTTGTATGCTGCTGCATCCAGATACGTTATGGCTAAACTTTTAGCTTGCCTTCGGCCAGATCGTGAATCATGCCCAAGTCTGCGGCAAGAAAGTCATATTCCGGCAGCGCCTCAAACCCTGACCAGCGAATCTGCTGGAAGATCCGGTTCTGCAATTCACCTGTGAAGCTGCGCACACGGAAGAACTGGATGTCTACCGCGCCACCATTGCGATAGTTGTGGCGGACGCGGGTTAGCAGCGGTCCAATCTCCGCTTGAATGCCAAGTTCTTCATCCAGCTCGCGTCGCAGCGCTTCCTCTGGACCTTCACCGGCTTCAATCTTGCCGCCGGGAAACTCCCACTTCAGGCTCATCGGTTGGTCCGGCTTTCGCTGGCAGATCAGCACTTCCTCTGCGCCGTCAGCGCCAGGACGGAGAATTAGCGCGGCCACCACAAGGCGAACGGTGCGGGGCAACCGCGCAGCGTTGTCTCGCTTTCCGTCCAGCTTTCGAATGGCCGCTTTCTTCTTCAAGCCCTGCATCCCTCCGGCAGCAATTGCACCACCGTCACAGCAGTGTAGATGCTGAAGGGCCACTGGCCCTAGCCTTCGGTCGCCGGATAGTAAACGTTCCAGCCGAGTTCCGCCGCTTTTTCCGCCAGAGCAGCGGTCGGATTCACCGGGTAAGGGTGCTTTGCCATCTCCAGCATGTGCAGGTCATGGACGCTGTTGCCAAAGACTGCGTCTGGATGTGTCAGCCCCACGCGGCGCAGCGCTTCGGCCTTGCCCTCGTCCGAGGGGATGTCCAGAATCGTTTCGCGCACGATACCGTCTTCCACGGCCACGCAGGCTGCCAGCACGTGATCCGGCGCAATTCCCAGCTCACGTACGCCTTCTTCGATCATCCAGTTGTTGGTTGACGATACGGCCCAGATATCCGTTCCACCGGCCTGTAACTCCTTCAGGAGGGCGATCATTTCCGGGAAGAAGTGCGGCTGCACATGATCCACGAAGTACTTTGCGGCGGAATCGCGCAGGGCTTTTTCGGAAATGCCGGCATAGATGGAGGTCATTTCGCCACAAATGGCAATTTCGCCCACCTCGCCGCGATTGTAGAGGGCATGGCGATCCAGAATGTGGCGGGTAGCCTCTCCGGGCAGCAGGCGCGTGGCGATGGTCCAGTGCATGAATCCGGACCCTGCATCGCCGGGCCAGAGCGTGCCGTCGAAGTCGAAAACGGCGGTACGGGGACGTGCATCCCGCACATTCTGCAGGAATTCGTTGCGAGAGAAACGACGAGGACTAGCGCTTGTAGCCTGATTCATGCTTCTATTGTCGCAAGGCTGGATGAACCCTGCATGGACGTACGGGGCATACCTGAAGCGTTTTTGTGCTGGGTGCATCTATTCTTAAGCAGGAACGATCGCGAGACCCCCGCGAAAGGCGGGTAATCCGGTCGAGCGAACATTCCCGGGAGAAGAGGCAAATCGATGGCAGGACAGTTTGTAACTGAAGTGAACGACGTGGACTTTGAACAGCAGGTGCTGAAGAGCGAGACGCCCGTCCTGGTGGACTTTTGGGCCACCTGGTGCGGACCGTGTCGAGCGCTCGCCCCTGTCGTGGATCAGGTTGCCGGTGAGTACGAGGGCAAGATCAAGGTCATGAAGATGGACGTGGACCGCAACGCCGCCACGCCGGGCCGTTATGGCATCCGCGGTATCCCCGCGCTGCTGCTTTTCAAGGACGGCAAGGTTGCGGAGCAGATCGTTGGCTACGTGCCCAAGGACACCATCGACAAGACCATTGGCAAGGTGCTCGCTTAAGCTGAGCCGCACGCCTAAGAGGTTGCAGGAAAAATGCCCGGGGCTATTGCTCCGGGCATTTCTGCGTTTGCAGTGAAAATTATTCGAACGAAGCGGGCTGGTCCCACTCGCTGAAGACATACTGCGTCAGGCCTTTGCGCGAGCGCGGCGCCGTCTCCATGGCGCGATAGTTCTCAGGTGCATCCTCAGGATTGCCCAGGTAGCCAAGCGCCCAGCAGGCACCAGCTTCGAAATCGCTGGGAACGTTAAAGGAGGCGCGTAGGGCTTCCTTATCGAACCCGCCCATGCCATGCGTGTGAAGGCCCAGTTCGATTGCCTGCAGCGCGATCAGTGCGGAGGCAGCACCCGTATCGTGCAGTCCATAAGGGTTGGGCTGTCCGTTTGCCGTAAAGGTCTTTTTGCCGAAGCTGCAATACAGTACCGGAGCCGACTGTGCCCAGGCCTGGTTCGGTGCCACCAGTGCGCTGAAGATCTTCTTGTAGGTCTCATCGCCCTTGCGGCCCACTAAAAAGCGCCACGGCTGTTCGTTGTAGCTGTTCGGAGCCCACGCCGCTGCGGCAAAGATGCTCTTCAGATCGGCGTCGGAAACGGGCTTGTCAGAGAAGGAGCGAGGGCTCCAACGGCTCAGGAGCAATTCATGGACAGGGGCTTCCGGGGTTCCGTGCTTCAGCTTTTCCAATGCGGCCAGGTCAGACATGGACATTCCTTTTCAGTGCGAAGTGATTCTGGTTTGATGTTGCGAGCGATTGTTACGATGTGCGTCCGCTTATGGCGTGTGCGATGACCGGTGAATGTCGTTTGCCTTCTGCGCACAGCATGATTCAATGGTCAATATATGTCCAACATGTTGTTCGATGTGCTGGTGATAGGGGCTGGACCCACCGGACTGGCGTGCGCTATTGATGCGCAGAAGGAAGGCCTGCGTGTGGTTCTGGTGGACAAGGGGTGCGTGTGCAACAGCCTCTTCCATTACCCGGCGCATATGACGTTTTTTACCACTCCGGAGTTACTGGAGATTGGCAACATGCCCTTCAGCAGCCCCAACCAGAAGCCTACACGCAGCGAGGCTCTGGAGTATTACCGCAAGGTGGCGGAGCATTACGCGCTGGATGTCCGGCAGTACCATCACGTCGACCGTGTCAGCGGCTCAGACGGTGAATTCACCGTCCACACGACAGATCGCTTCGGTCGCGCACAGGATTTACGCGCGAAGAAGCTGATCGTTTCCACGGGCTACTATGACCTGCCCAATTACCTCGGCATTCCGGGCGAGGACCTGAACAAGGTTCACCACTACTACGACGAGCCGCACCCGTACTTTGGACTGAACGTATTGGTGATCGGGGGCAAGAACTCTGCTGCGATTGCGGCGCTGGACCTGTGGCGTCACGGTGCGAAGGTAACGCTCGTGCATCGCGGCGAAGCTATGCATCGGCACGTGAAGTACTGGATTCTGCCGGACATTCAAAACCGTATTGCAAATGGCGAAATTACGGCATATTTTGCGTCAACTGTGAAGCAGATTGCAGAGGACACCGTTACGCTGAACACGCCACAGGGTGAAATCACTCTGCCGAATGACTTCGTGTTTGCGTTGACGGGATACCATCCCGACTTTGACTTTCTGGAGCGCATGGGCGTCACGCTTGACCTGGATAACAGCCGCTGCCCGGTCTGCAACCCGGAGACCCTGGAGTCAAATGTGAAGGGAATCTACATGGCGGGTGTGGTGGTGGCAGGGGAACGCACCAACGAAATCTTTATCGAAAATGGCCGCTTCCATGGCGCTCTCATTGCGCGTGACCTGGCCGTCAAATTGCTTGGAAAGTCATAACAGGAAAGAGGCCTGGGAACGATGATGCGCTGGGGCCCGAAGACGATCATGGGGCAGTTGATCGCCGGCACGCTGCTGGTGCAACTCGTCGTGTTCGGAATCTTCCTGAGCTTCAGTGTGCGCGACCAGTTTCGCGAAAGTCGCGAACGTGACCGTGTCCGCTTGCAGCGGCAGAGTTCCATCATTGCTGCGTCGCTGGCGCAGCCTATGAAGCTGCACGACGACGACATGATCGACGACGTGATGCATGAGCTTCCCATCGCTGCTTCCGTGAAGGGCGCGCGTGTCACGGATGTGCGCGGCAATGTCTTACGGAACACCAGCGACGATCTTCCGATGCAGCTTTCTGAGCGTGAACAGAAACTGCTTCCCAAACTGCTTTCCGGGCGCAAGTACCTGCGTGTGCTTTCTGACGAAGGCAACGAAGAAGGCGCGCAGCCAATCATCTCTGACGGACTGGTGCGCGGCATCTTGTGGGTCACGCAGGATTCGGCGTTGACCATGAACACGCCGAAGCGCGTGCTTCAGAGCCTGCTGATCTACTTCCCGTTTGCCCTGCTGGGAAACCTGTTGCTGGTCTGGGCGCTGAGCGCCACGCTGGCGCAGCCGTTGCGTCAACTGCGCCGAGCAACACTGCAATTGCGTAGCGACCCCAACGATCTGTCGGCATTTCCGTTGACGGTGCCGGTGGTGGCCGCGCAGAACGAGGCGGGTGCGCTCCTCAACAGCTTCAACGGCATGGTGAGCGAGATTGCACGTCAGCGTCGTGGCACACAGGAGACGTTAAATCTTCTCGACGCCATGCTGCGCACGGCTCCCATCGGCTTTGCGTTTTACGATCGCGACTATCGCTACATCCGCATCAACGATCGTCTTGCCAAGATGCATGGCGTGCCGCTGGAACAGCACCTTGGCCGCCGTTTGCGTGATCTGGTTCCCGCGACTGAGGGCGATGTGAACTCACTGGCGCTGGAATCAGAGCGCCTGGTGGAGCAGGTTTTCCGCACGGGCGAAGGTATTGCCGAACACGAACTCAGTGGCGAGATGATGGGAGATCTCCAGCCGCGTATCTGGCTTGCCAGTTACTTTCCGGTGTTCATCGGCGAAGACGTTCGTTGGGTCGGCGTCATTGTTACCGAGGTGACGGAGCGTCGTCATGCAGAAGAGGCCATGCGTCGCAGTGAAAAGCTGGCGATTGCTGGTCGCCTCGCGTCTTCCATCGCCCACGAGATCAACACTCCGCTGGAAGCCGTTACCAACGCGCTCTATCTCCTGCGTAACAATCCATCGCTGGATACGCAGGCGCAGGATTGGGTTGCGCTGGCGCAGACAGAGCTGGAGCGCGTGGGAGAAATCACGCAACAGACGCTACGTTTCCATCGTCAGTCGTCCACCGCGACGGATGTGGAAGTGACGGAAATGCTGCGCAGTGTGCTGCTTCTGCATACCGCTAAGCTGCGGTCGGCAAATGTACAGGTGGAACTGCGCCTGGAAGACCAAGCGCTGCTTTTTGGCTACGCAGGAGAACTTCGCCAACTGTTTGCGAACCTGGTTGGCAACGCCATTGATGCGATGCCTCACGGAGGACGCCTCTTCATCCGCGCACGCACCATGCGCCACAACGACAGAAGGGGAGTGCGTATCACCGTGGCGGATGAGGGCATGGGAATGTCGAACGCCGTACGCCGTCGCATCTTCGAACCGTTCTTCACCACCAAGGATGCCAGCGGCACGGGCCTCGGGTTGTGGGTGAGTGCGGAGATTTTGGAGAAGCATCACGGCGCCATGCTGGTCCGCAGCCGTCAGGCAAAGTATCGTGGCGATTGCTCCGGTACTGTGTTCTCGCTGTTCTTTCCGTGGGATGGCGTACCGCGTGGACCGCGTATCGTGCAGACATCCGCGCAGGTGCTTGCAGATCACCTGGTCTAAAGCTGCTTCTCGAAAGCTGGAAAAGCCCGCCATCGGCGGGCTTTTCTGTATGAGTGACAAGACTACGGTTTCTGCGGCTTTTCTAATTCCGGAGCGACCTTAATCCCTTCCTGTACGGCATCGGATGGCGACAGGATTACGTGATCGCCCTGTTGGAGTCCGCCGAGGATCTCCACACTGGTGCCATAGTCGCGTCCCAGGACAACGCTGTGTAGATGCACAACGTTGTTGGAGTCCACGGTATACGCCTGAGGCCCAGCCGTGCGAACCACCAGGGCATTTCCCGGCAGCAGCACGGGCGGACGCGAATTCTTCACGGCAAACGTTACTGTCGCAAACATGCCGGGAAGAATCTTGCCATCCGGATTCGGCAGATCGATTTCCGTAAGCAGCGTGCGGGACGCAGGATCAATCGACGTGGAGGAGCGTGTGATGGAGCCAGAGTAGACGTGTCCCGGTAGCTCGCGGAACGTCACCTGCGCAGTGGAAGCACTCAAAGCATCTGGCGCATTGCTCTGTGGCACATTCGCGAAAACGCGGACCATGCCGGACTGCGCAATTGTGAAGAGCTGCGTCACGCTGTTTGCAGAGCCGGATGTGATCAGCGATCCATTGTCGATGGAGCGCGAAAGAATCACACCGGTGAAGGGTGCCACCACGCGCGAGAAGGAGGCCTGCTCTTCCAGTGATTTCACATTCGCTTCGCCTGCCGCGATGTTGGCTCTGGCGGCTTCCACGGTCGCATCATTCGCGCCGGATTGTGCGGTGTAATTATCCGCTGCCTCCTGCGAAATAACGCCTTCCTGATGAAGCTGCTGACCGCGCGTGTTGTTCAGCGTGGACAGCTTCGCATTGGCTTGCGCCTGCAGTAGCTGGGCCTTCAACTGGAGCAGCGTGGCGCGCGCCTGTCGCAGTGACTGCTCGGTCTGCGGATCTTCAATGGTGGCAAGCAACTGCCCAGCCTTTACGTGGTCACCAATGTCCACGTAGCGCTTCGAGATATAACCCGAGGTGCGCGCATAGATGGGAGTCTGTGCGAATGCCTGCACCGTGCCGGGCAATTCCAGCTTGCTGCTGGGTTGTCCCAGACCCACGGCCACCACTGCGACTGGCGGAGGCCCGGAGACATCGCGTGCGCGATCTTCCAGGTCGTTTTGATGATGCAGCTTCGGAATCAGGAAGGCGACACCGACCACCGCAAGCAGAAGGAATCCACCCGCTGCGGCAACAAACGGACCTTTGCCTGCTGGCTGTTGAGTGGTTGTAGTATGGCCGGTCGTTGCCGGATCCTGTGCGACGTTCTGGGCCATGCTCAACGGACTCCTTCAGACGTGTTGCGGTGGCAGTTCGAAAAAGTCAAAAGCTGTGCAGAGTTATGCATGCGAAAACTCCTCTTCAGGTTCCGGCAGCTCTTCCGTTTGGAGATGGCTTGGAACTTTCTTACGCAGCAGGGAATAGAAGATGGGAACAATCACGAGGGTTGTTGCGGTGGCCACCAGCAAGCCGCCAATTACGGCGCGTCCCAGTGGTGCATTCTGTTCGCCGCCTTCGCCCATGCCCAGCGACATGGGAAGCATGCCCAGGATCATGGCGAGCGCCGTCATCATGACAGGACGCAAACGCGTAAAGCCCGCGGCCGATGCCGCCTGGATACTGTTCAAGCCCAGCGAACGCTGATCGTTGGCAAAGGTCACCATCAGGATGGAGTTTGCCGTTGCCACACCAATGGTCATGATGGTTCCCATCAGCGAGGGCACGGAGAAGGTAGTGCCGCTCAGGAAGAGCATCCACAGGATGCCGCAGGCAGCGCCCGGCAGCGCCATGAGGATGATGAACGGATCAAGCCAGCTCTGGAAGTTTACGACCATTAGCAGGTACACCAGCAGAACCGCGAAGATCATGCCCAGGCCAAGACCGGTGAAGCTGTCCTGCATGCTCTTCACCTGGCCGCGCACGGAGATGGTCGCGCCCTTGGACAGCTTGCCATTCTGCACGGTGTAGTTCTTCAGCACCTTCTCGATGTCGCGGTTTACAGCGCCCAGATCGCGGCCCTGCGTGCTGGCGTACACGTCGTACACCGGCTGCACATTGTAGTGATTTGTGATGGCCGGGCTTGATCCATGTTGTACCTGCGCCAGGTTGGAAAGGAACTGCGATGCACCTACTGGCGGCGCGCCAGCGTTGGTCGCTCCTTGCGTCGTTGTCGTGCCGTTGGAAATCGGCAGATTATTCAACTGATCCACGGAATCCAATGTCGTGGGCGGCACCTGCACTACCACGGTATAGTTCACGCCTGTCTTGGGGCTGAGCCAGTAGTTTGGTGCAGCGATACCTGATCCCGAGAGCGCCGTCAGCATGCTGCCCGCCACGTTCTGCTCAGTCATGTTCAGCAGTTGTGCGCGTGAGCGATCCACGTTCACACGCAACTCCGGCGCATACAGCACCTGATGAACATGCGCATCCACCACGCCTGGGATCTTTGCGATGTCCGCACGAATCGACTGCGCGGTCGCATAGTTTGCATCGGCCAGACGTCCGCTCACCTGAATATCAATCGGAGCAGGCAGGCCAAAGTTCAGGATCTGATTCACAATGTCCGAGGCCTGGAAATAGAACGTGGTCTGCGGAAATTGTTTGCGTAGCGTCTCGCGCAGCTTCTCGCGATAGAGCGCGGTGGGCTTATGTTTTTCCTGATTCAGCGAGACAAGGATTTCGCCGTCCTGCACATCGGTGAGAGCGCCATCACCAAAGGCCAGGTTGAACGCGCCGTTCGGCGTTCCGATGTTGTCCAGAATGCCGTCCAGCTCGTTTGCCGGAATGGTTTCCCGGATAACTTTCTCCACCTGCGCAAATACCTGTTCCGTTGCTTCCAGGCGCGTGCCGGGAGCCGTGCGAACGTGCAGCCGGAAGCTGCCGGCATCCACATCAGGGAAGAAGTCCTGGCCGATGAACGGCAGCAGGCAGGCGGACATGGCAATAAAGAGACCGAAGCAGCCCAATGCAAAAGCCGGATGCACCAGCGCCCAGTCCAGCACACGCTGATAGCGCGAACGCAACGCCTCAAAGACGCGGTTAAAGGCAAAGTGCGTACGCCAGATAGCCCCCAGCCCCCGCATCTTCTCATCAACGGCTGCCTGTTCTTCTGCAGACAGGGGATGATCACCGTGGGATGCTTCCGCTAGCGAGTAAACGTCCACTTCCTTCGCCAGCAGGAACTTCACCATGGTGGGCACCAGCGTTCGCGACAAGAAGTACGAAGCCATCATGGCAAAGACCACAGCCATGCCGAGTGGCACAAACAGACTCTTGGCCGCGCCGGTCAGAAACACTACCGGAACGAACACAATGCAGATCGCCAGCGTGGAGACGAATGCCGGAACCGCAATCTGCGCAGCGCCATCCAGGATGGCGGGTTCAATCTCTTTACCCAGTCCCAGGTTGCGGTGGATGTTCTCAATTTCCACCGTGGCGTCGTCCACAAGGATGCCGACTGCAAGTCCCAGTCCGCCTAGCGTCATGGTGTTCAGCGTCTGCCCCAGGAACTTCAGGCAGATGACCGATACGAGGATCGACAGCGGAATCGACACGGCGATGATCACCGTCGAGCGCCACGATCCAAGGAAGAGCAGGATCATGATGGCCGTTAGGCCGGCGGCAATGGCGGCTTCTTTCACCACGCCTTGCAGCGCCGCACGCACAAAGATTGACTGGTCAAACAGGATGCGGATTTCCGGCGCAGGTGGCGGCACATTGGCCAGAATGTGCGGCAGCACATCCTTCACGCGCTTCACAATGTCCAGCGTGGAGGAGGAGGATGCCTTCAAAATCGTCATCAGCACGGCGCGCTGGCCGTTATAACGGACGATGGATTGCTGTGGCGCGGAACCCTCGTGAACGGTTGCCACATCGCGCATGAACACCGTCGCGCCATTCACCTGTTTGATGGGAATGTTGTTCAACTGTTCCGCAATCTGCGGCGAAGCATTGGTTCGGACCACGTAGTCGCGGTCCTGCACCTTAAGGTCGCCGGCAGGCAGGATGATGTTCTGTGCCGTCAGTGCGTTCACTACGTCCTGAGGAGAGAGCCCTTTTGCATACAGGGCGGCCGGGTCAAGATCCACGGCAACCTGGCGGATACGTCCGCCATACGGCTGCGGCACCTGCGCACCCTGTACCGTCGCCAGCTGCGTACGGATGAACTGCGAGCCCACATCGAACAGTTCGCTTTCAGAAAGTTTGTTCGATGAAGCCACGGCCTGCAGAATTGGCACGTTGGACGCGGAGAACTGCAGGATAAACGGCGGTGTGGTGCCCGGCGGCAGAACACGCAGAATCGTCTGGTTGACGGCCGTTACCTGCGCCACCGCGGCTTCTACCTTCACGCCCGGCTGAAAGAAGATTTTGATGATGGAGATACCGTTGACCGACTGCGACTCAAGATGCTCAATGTCGTTTACGGTGGTCGTCATGGCGCGTTCACTGATGGTGGTGAAGCGCTTTTCCATCTCATCCGGACTGGTACCGCTATAGCTCCACACCACCGTGACAACAGGAATGTCGATGGTGGGGAAGATGTCCGTGGACATGGTCTCAATCGAGACAATGCCAAGCACAAGGATCAGCACACTCATCACCACGAAGGTGTAGGGGCGCCGAAGGGCAAGGCGGACAATCCACATGAAGGACAGCTCCGAAAGGAAAAAGGTGCGTTAGCAGTTTGCGGAGAACTCCGCAGGCTTTCATTGTGCCAAATAGAAGTGGCAAAAGGATACTTTCGTGTGTTCTCTCTGGACGTTACAGGTGGGCCTTACGACTCAGGCCGTTTTACGACATTCGCAGTAAGGGGCATAGAATGGTTTTATGGCTCGTGGATGGGAGAAAGAAGACGTGGACGCACCAGAACCAACTCCAGCAGCAAAGCCGGTGACTCCGGCAGAACAGCAGCGCACGGAACGTGAGAAGAAGCGCCGCGTGCAGGAGCTTGAGCTGCAGCGCGAACGCGTCCTGAGCGAACGCACATCCAGCCCGCATCGTCGCTCCGCCCTGGAAGCCGCTCTGCTTGAAATTGAGCGCGAATTGGGCGAACTGGGCTGGGGCATTCATATCTGATCGCGGCTTTCCTGTGCCTCTCGCGATAAACTGACGGGAACGCATCAAGGAGTACGCACCCACACATGTCTGCCGTAGCAGAAACAGCCGCGTCCACGCCGCGCCGTAGCGTGATGACTTTTCAGGAAACATTGTTTGCCCTTCAGCGCTTCTGGGCAGAGCAGGGCTGTGTTCTGCAGCAGCCGTATGACACGGAGATGGGCGCAGGCACCATGTCGCCGGATACCTTCCTGCGCGTTCTGGGTCCCACGCCGGTTCGTATTGCCTACGCGCAGCCCTCGCGCCGCCCGGCAGACGGGCGTTATGGCGACAACCCCAATCGCCTGTACAAGCACACGCAGTTTCAGGTCATCCTGAAACCGCCGCCAGCCAACATTCAGGAGCTGTACCTGAAAAGCCTGGAGGCCATCGGCATTGTGCTGGCCGAGCACGACATCAAGTTTGAAGAAGACAACTGGGAATGGCCCGTGGGTGGCGCCTGGGGCGTTGGCTGGCAGGTCATGATGGACGGCCAGGAGATCACGCAGTTCACCTACTTCCAGCAGTGCGGCGGTATGGATCTGGATCCCATCAGCGGCGAGATCACTTACGGCATGGAGCGCCTGACGCAGTTCCTGCAGGATAAGGAATCCATCTACGACATTGAGTGGGCGAAGGAGCCGGACACCGGCAAGATCACCACCTACGGTGACATCCGCCTGTATGAAGAGCAGCAGCTTTCGGCCTTTGCGTTTGACCACGCAGATGTGGCGAAGCTCTGGCTGCATCTTGAGAATTACGAGGCCGAATGCCTCGGACTTCTCGAAGCGTTTAAGGTGCTCTCGGAAGATGCGGATGAAGTCACGGTCAAGCGTTTCCCCGTGCTTGGCGCGTACGAACTGGCATTGAAGTGTTCGCAATTGTTCAACCTGCTGGACGCGCGCGGAGCCATCTCCGTAACGGAGCGCGTAGGCGTTATGGCTCGCATCCGCACGCTGATTGTGGGCGTGGCGAAGATCTACGCGGAGCAGGTGGAACGTCTTGCTGCCTTGAAAGAAAAGGCTGGTGCATAGTGGCAGATTTTCTGTTTGAAATTGGATTGGAAGAGGTTCCCGCACGCATGTTGCCGGGAGCTGAAGCAGAGCTAACGAAGCGTGTCAGCGATCTGCTCACGCGTGAACGCCTCGTGGAAGAGGGATTCTCTGTTGAGAGTTACTCCACGCCGCGTCGCCTGGCCGTATGGGTAAAGGGTGTCATCGCGCAGCAGGCCGATGCAGAAGAAGAGCTCGTTGGACCGCCGGTGAAGGCTGCTTACAAAGACGGCAAACCCACCAAAGCTGCAGAAGCCTTTGCGGAGAAGGCGGGCATCCCCGTCGATCAGCTTCGCACCATCACCAACGCCAAGGGCGAATACCTTGCCGCCACGGCAAAGCGTGCAGGCAAATCGTTCTCCGAGGTGGTTCTGGCAGAACTGCCGAAGGAAATCGCCGCCATCTACTGGGCCAAGAACATGCGCTGGCGACCGTTTCTGCCAGAGCGTTTCGTGCGACCCATCAAGTGGATGCTTGCGCTGCTCGACGGTGCTGTTCTACCCGTGGAATGGGCTGGTGTCACTGCGTCCAATGTCACCTACGGACACCGTGTTCTCTTCGGCTACGAGCCCATCACCATCGCCGCACCCGCGGAATATGCAGACAAGCTGTACCAGGCGAAGGTCATGGTCAACGTGGAGCATCGTCGCGAACGAATCCGCAAAGACCTGGACAAAGCCACGCGCACCGTCGAAGGCGCACGCTGGCGCGAAGATCATCCGCTAGTCGACAAGGTAACGCATCTGACCGAGTGGCCGTCCGTTCTTCTCGGCAAGTTTGAAGATGAGTTTCTGCCGCTGCCGGAAGAAGTCCTCGTGACCGTTATGCGCGATCACCAGAACTACTTCGCGCTTGAGAACGGTGAGCACAAGCTGCAGCCGTACTTCCTTGCTGTGCTCAACACAGAGCCCGCGGGCGAGGGCGTTGAAATTATCCGGCACGGCAACGAGCGCGTTTTGCGCGCCCGTTTCAACGACGCTCGTTTCTTCTACGAGTTCGATCAGCGCGTTTCCCTGCTGGAGCGCGTGGAGCTGTTGAAGAACGTCACCTTCCAGAAGGAACTAGGCTCGTACTACGCGAAGATGGAGCGCACCAATGCGCTCGTCGTCACGCTGGGCCAGTTCGTGCGCGAACGCATGTACGCCTCGGCCAGCACTCGCGGACAGGGCGTCAGCCTGAAGCTGGATGCACTTACCGCTGCAGCAACGCTGGCCAAGGCCGATCTCACCACCGAACTGGTGAAGGAATTTACGGAACTGCAGGGCATCGTTGGCGGCCTCTACGCCAAGGCGCAGGGAATCGACGAAGCCGCTGCCATCGCCATCTACGAGCACTATCAGCCCGCAGGTATGGAAGACGCCATCCCATCCACCGTCGAGGGCCAGTTGCTCTCCATCGCGGATAAGGCGGACACCATTGCTGGCATGTTCGGCCTGGGCATGCAGCCTACCGGATCGAAGGATCCCTTTGGCCTTCGTCGTGCTGCCAACGGCATCGTAAAGATCCTTGCCGAAAGCGATCTGCCACTGACGCTTGGTGAAATCGCTGGCGCCGCCACGAATAACAATGAGGCACTCTGCGAAAGCGTAAAGAGCTTCCTCAGCGAGCGTTTGGAGTGGTATCTCCGCGATGTTCGCGGAGGAGCCTATGACGTGGTGAAGGCTGTCATGGCCACGAACCCGGATGATGTGCGCGATGCCATGAAGCGCGTTGATGCTGTCTCCGCAGCACGCACAGGCGCAGACTTCGCAGCTATTGCCGCAGCGTTCAAGCGCATGAAGAACCTCGTCGAACAGGCAAAAGCCAAGGGCGAAGTCTTCTCACCCGGCTCCAAGCATGAGTTCCTCACCGAACCTGTGGAGCGGGCGCTGGCAGAAGAAGCCGGACGCCGCGCCGCATGGGTGGAAGGTCTGCGCAAAGACGGCGACTACACGCTCGCGCTGGCCACCATTGCTGAACTTCGTCCCTTTGTGGACGCGTTCTTCGACAAGGTGATGGTCATGGCACCGGAACCGCAACTGCGCGCCGCACGTCTCGGCCTGCTGCTGCGCATCCTGCTGGACTACAGCAAGGTCGCGGACTTCTCGGAGATCGTCATCGCGGGATAAACTATCGCGCCGTCATTCTGAGCGCAGCGAAGAATCCCTGCGCATGGAACCGGCCATAAGAGCAAACGCCTTCCAGCCCAAGATGTAATGGCTGGAAGGCGTTTAACTTTGTGGCTGAGAAATATCTGTAGGGATTCTTCGCTGCGCTCAGAATGACGGCAGTGACTAGCGAGCGGCTCAGTTCACACGCTGCAACCTAGCAATCAGTTTCTCTGCCAGAGGCTCACCGCTCTCGGTCCACAACAACCGAGAAGAAATGCCGCAATGCTTCTCCACGGACAAGACAAAGGCCAACAGCTTCTCCACGTTCTGCTGCAGGCGCTTCTGCCCATCTTCGTCCAGATCGTTTTCGTCCTGCACCCACGGCGTGTCGAGTCCGAAGTCTACGCGGATGTGTCCGTTCTGTTCGTAGCTGGCGTCGTCAAACTCCGGTCCAAAACCGATAACCTTCACCGTCGCCGGTTCCAGTCGCCAGGTGCTGTCGAAGCCTTCGGCACCTTCTTCCGGCTGCCATAGCTGCCACTTAGCTTCGAATTCATAGGACATGTCGTCATGCAGCTGTTCGGTAGCTTCTGCCACAGCGTTCTTGGCTAACGAGTCGTCCGAATCCTCGGATCGGTCATCGTTCACAAAAATGCGCTGAAACACGGGCGACTCATTCCACCCAAGCGGAATGGCGGAAGCCACGGCAATGCGGCCCTGGTTGTTTGCCACCTTGGCAAACTGTTCCAAGACAGAGGTGAGCTTCTCCGGCAGAGAAGCAAGACGGAAGTTGGGAAACCAGAGGCTGAGATAAAGCTGATCGGCCATAACCAATATTGGATGCTACAGCAACGCATGCGGTTCAAGCTCAGGGCAATAGCCTTTAGCTAAAAGCTAAAAGCCAAGAGCTAAAAGCTGTCCCCTGACCCCTGTTCCCTGAGAAGATAAACAGCGATGGCAATTGGCAGCAGACGGGGCAGGGCAGGCGGCATTTCGGTGGCGCGGCTTCGCCGTTGGCTTCTTGTTGGTGTCATCGTTCTGGTAGCCGCACTCGCGGCGTTCATCGGCATTGCCCGCTATAAAGCCCGCAAATTCCTGCATGATCTGCCCGCAAAAATGGGCATTGACATTAAATCGCAGGCCAACGGCTTCACCTATTCGCAGTCCGTGAAAGGCCACACGCTGTTCACGCTGCACGCGGCCAAGGCCATCCAACGGCAGAACGGTAAGACCACACTTCACGACGTCGCCATCACCCTCTACGGTCCGGAGGGGTCGCACGAAACGGACAGCATCCGCGGCTCCGAGTTTGAATACGACCAGAACAACGGCATCGTGAAGGCGATGGGCGAAGTGCAACTCGACCTGGCATCCCCTGCCAGCGCACAGCAGAATCCCAGCGCCAAACGCATCACCGTAACCACCAGTGGCCTGGTCTTCACACAGAAGGAGGGCGTCGCCACAACCGACCAGCCGATGCAGATCGTATATGGCGATCTGCACGGAACGGCTACGGGCGCCGATTACACCACCAGCACCGGCCTCCTGAATCTGCATTCTGCCGTGACCATGGACGGCACGCAGGACCGGCAGCCAGTGCATCTCACCGCAGCTTCCGCCCAGTTAGACCGCAACCGCCGCCTTGCCACGCTCCACACGGCGGACGTGCGCACCGGCGAGATGAAGGCCGCGGGCGACACCGTCGTTCTGGACGCTGGCCCCTCTGGTGGCATCGACGAAATCCGCGCCGACGGCCACACCTCCTTGCAAAGTGGAGAGGGCATCCGCGCGCAGGCACCCAAGCTCGTCGCCAAAATCTCTGAGCAGAACAAGCCCACATTGGCCACCATGTCTGGAGGCGTCACGTTGTCTCATCCAGATGGCAGCGGCTCAGGACAGACGGCGGTGGTGCATTTTGATGGATCTGGAAATGCGAAAACGGCAGAACTCACCGGCGGCGTTACGCTCGACCATCATTCGGCCACTTCGCTGGATCACCTGACCGCCGACAATCTCGTCGCGGCACTCACGCAGGACGCCACTCGCCACACCGTCCTCAAGGACGCCACCGCAACCGGCCGCGCGCAGCTTCGTTCCGTCACCACAGGCAAACCAGCCAAAACAACCGTTGTTTCTGGCGATACGCTGCATGCCATCATGGCCACCTCTGGCAAGAAGCACTACGTGTCCCTGCTGACAGGCAGCGGCTCCACGCGGCTGGACGAGGATGACGGTGCAGGCACCACGCGCACCAGCACTGGCGACACCCTGCAGGTGAAACTGCTGCCACCCGGCGCAGGGAAGGCGGCTTCGTCCGTGCAATCGGCCATGCAGGATGGCCGCGTGACCGTCATGGCGAAATCGCCCGCCACCAGCAGCAAGAAGGCATCAGAAATACATGCCACAGCCTCACACGCTGACTTTGAAGGCTCCACCGGTAAGCTGCTGCTCACTGGCTCGCCCAGCGTTACCGGCGACGGCATGCAGATTGCCGCCGACCGCATCACGCTCACCCAGGGCAGCGGCGATGCGGACGCATCCGGCAGTGTCCGCGGCGTGTATCAGTCACAAAAGGATTCTGACCCCGTACACGTTACGGCGGAACACTCCACCGTCGCAGGTTCCGTGGCGAAGTTCTTTGCCGGAACCCACGCCGCACGCATGTGGACAGCGACTTCGCAGATGGAAGCACCGGTCATCGAAGTGGACCGCAATACAAACCGCCTCATGGCCCACGCGCCCTCCGGTTCTGCTGCCACGGGCACAGTCCATCTGTTGCTGCCTGCATCTGCCGCAGGCAAGGAAAAATCCAGCGGTGTGGTCCGCATCGTCGGCACGACATTGCTCTATGTGCCTGCAGAAGGCGCGCATCTCGCCCACGCTGATGTGACTGGCGGCGTGCGCATGGAAACCACGGGAGCGTCACTTACGGCGCGCCAGGCTGTCGCTACGTTATCTGGTACCACTCCGGGAGTTCTTTCGGGCAACGTGCAGCAGATTGTGGCTACAGGCGCTGTGAACCTCGCGCAGCCGGGCCGCACGGGCCTTGGCGAACGCTTGGTATACACCGCTGCGGATGAGCGTTACGTGCTCACTGGGACGCCGCAAAACCAGCCGAAAGTCATCGACACGCAAAAGGGAACCATCACGGGCACAACCCTGATATTGCACGGCGCGGACAGCAACGTTGAGGTAGAGGGCACCGGCTCCCACCGCGTTCACACCGAAGTCGAAGCCAATCCGCAGAAACGATAGTCGGCATCCAAATAACGAATCCTCAGTCTTTTAGGTTTCGTCTAAAACATTGCATGACATCGGCTACAGGTACATTGGAGATGGAGGGGCGGGGCGAGTCTTCGTCATCTGGCTTGGAACTTTTTGAATCCAGCGCGGCGCAGACGCGACACACGCTTTCCACGGACGGGCTTGCCAAGAGCTATGGCGGTCGCGAAGTTGTTCGTGGCGTCAGCATCAGCATCACGCAGGGCGAAGTTGTCGGTCTCCTCGGTCCGAACGGCGCAGGCAAAACCACCAGCTTTTATATGATCGTGGGCCTCGTGCGTCCGGATTCTGGCCGTGTCACCGTCGCGGGAGAAGACATCACCCGCACGCCCATGTATCTTCGCGCGCGGAACTTCGGCATCAGCTATCTGCCGCAGGAACCCAGCGTCTTCCGCAAACTCACGGTGGAAGAGAACATCCTCGCCATCCTGGAGACACAGCGCCTCAGTTGGGAACAGCGCCGCAACCGCACCGCACAACTCATTGAGCAGCTCAACCTGGGCCACGTGCGCCGCACACAGGGCTATGCGCTCTCCGGTGGCGAACGCCGCCGCGTTGAGATTGCGCGCTGCCTCTGCATTGACCCCAGCTTCATACTGCTGGACGAGCCTTTCAGCGGCATCGACCCCATCGCTGTACTTGACCTTCAGCAGATCATCTTCAATCTGAAGAAGAGTGGCATTGGTGTACTCATTACGGACCACAACGTCCGCGAGACGCTCAGCGTCACCGACCGCGCCTATATCATCGCGGAGGGCCGCATCTTCCGTCACGGCACACCCGGCGAATTGGGCCGCGACGCGGAAGTCAAACGCGTTTACCTGGGTGAAAGCTTCCGCCTGTAGATTTCATTTCGCATGCAAGGAACGGGATACCATAGCAGATAGGAAAGCGATGGAGTTTACCCATACGCTGCATCTGCACAGCCGGTCCAGCGTCCGGTTCCGACCAACGAGTCGGCGCGCGTTCGTCGCTTGGGTCGGTAAAGCATTTCATTGGTATGGCTTAAGGGTATGCGTTAAAGTCCTTCTAGAGGCAGGAAGAGCAGATTCGGCTTGAGCAGGGTGGTTTCTGGCAAATCCCCGGCAAACTGGTCCTCCGGATTTAACCCTCTTCTTTGCCGGTTTGGAACAATTCAATATAAATTTGCAAGCACGTTGCTTGCCATTTGGCCGTTCGTGGCGCATCGTTTCGGAGTAGACTTCGAAATGCAGAGGAAGCCCCAACCTCTTTTCGGCCGGGGCCGCTGACCTCTTTTGCCACGGGAGAATTGTCTTTGCTGCTTCAGCCTAAGTTGAACCTTCGAGTTGCCCAGCGCCAGGTGCTTACACCGGGCCTGGTCCAGATGGTGAGTGTGCTCGCGCTCAACAAGCTGGAACTGAAGGAGATGATCAACGCTGAAGTAGTGGAGAATCCAGTGCTGGAGGAGATCGAAGATTCCTCCGCCAGTTTTGAAGAGCTTGCCGGACGCGAAGGCGACCGAGAACTCTCCGCGGAACAGCAGAAAACAGAATCAGAGCGCGAAGAAAAAGACCCATTCGATGAGATCGACATGGGCGAATACTTTCAGGAGTATCTGGATCCGGGCTTCCGCGCCTCTGGTCCATCGTTTGAAGAGCTCGATTCGCCTTCGTTTGAGAACTTCCTCTCCAAGCCCTCCACGCTGACCGATCACCTGTTGTGGCAGCTCGGCGCCATGACGTTGCGTCCGGAACTGCGCGCTGCTTGCGAAGTTGTCATCGGCAATCTGGAAGACAACGGCTATCTTCCCGTAGACGACGCGGAACTCGCTGCGCTGGACTATAGCGGCCAGGCCACGCCAGCCCTCATGTCAGAGGCAAGGGCAATCGTGCAGACCCTTGATCCTATCGGCATTGCTGCGTCAGACCTGCGCGAATGCCTTTTGTTGCAGATCCGCGCCGGCCTTCGCGATGTGGATGACGCCATTCTGGATGAGGACGAATACGCAGCTCGGCAGGGTGAACTTACCCTCGCTTGCAAAATTGTCACAGACCACCTGCCCCTGTTGCAAAAGCGCGATCTCCGCGAACTCACACGCCTTCTCGGAGCCACGCTAGAGCAGGTGCAGGAGGCCCTCAACGCCATCCGGTCGCTCGACCCGCGCCCGGGCCAGCGTTACAACCAGCAGGAGACGCGGCTGATTGAGCCGGACGTGGCCTTCGTCAAACGCAACGACGAATGGGGTGTCGTCATGAACGAAGACGACCTGCCCACTCTGCGCCTGAACGCCGGTTATCGCAGGATGCTGCGCCAGAAGGACACCGAACGCGAGGTGAAGGAGTACGTTAAGGAGCGCTACCGCTCCGCCATCCAGCTTCTCCGCAACATCGAGCAGCGCAAGAACACCATCGTCCGCACCTGCGAATCCATCGTCCGCCGTCAGCAGGAGTTTCTGGAACACGGCGTGGACTCCCTCCGCCCCATGATGATCAAAGAGGTAGCGGAAGAAATTGGCGTACATCCTTCCACCGTGTCGCGAGCTGTCGCGAACAAATATGTGCACACCCCCCAGGGCGTGTATGAGCTGCGCTTCTTCTTTAGCGAGGCGGTCAACGGCCCCGAAGGCGGCGATCTTCCGCTCATGCTGTTGAAGAAAAAGGTTCGCAAGCTGATTGAGGAAGAAGATCCGAAGAAACCTTTGACGGACGACGCGCTGGCCAGTGAGCTGCAGAGGCAGGGAATTCAGGTCACACGGCGCACAGTGGCGAAGTATCGCGAGGATATGAATATCCCCAGTACACATCAGCGCCGCAAGCGAGACTAGTCGAATCGGCTGCGATCCACAGGGTGCATCAACATACCAGTTGACGTACCGCCTCCAAGGGACTAAAAAAACACTTCAAGGCGCCGGGATTCACGTGGCGTTCACAGGCTTCGTGACCTAACCAACCCGGCATCTTACCCAAGAGGTGAAGGAGGTAAGCAGCATGGATCTTGAGATCACCGGCAGAGGCACACAGGTAACTGCAAAGTTGCGTGCGCAGGCGGAAGAGGGCCTGGCGCGCATTGAAAAGATCCTTGGACCGAAATGTATGGCCAAGGTGGTGCTCAGCTGCGAAAAGAATCGCTGCGAGGCGGAAGTTACGGTGCGCAACACCATCAGTACCTTCTCCTCACATACCTCGGCAAAAGATGTTGAGGTTGCCTTGAAAGACGCTTTGGACAAGGTGGAGATGCAGGCCGTGAAGGCGCGCAAGAAGGTTGTCACAACGCGCCATCATCCGGACCATGACGCCACCGGTACCATTCGCCGCCAGACCACGGATGCGGGCGAAGTTACCTCCGTGAAGAAATCCCCGGCGAAGAATAAAACCGGCGTAGGAAAGGCCATTGCGGCCATTGAAGACGGCGAAGTCGAGATGGAGGAAGTCGAAGCCGCCTGACGAGTTTGCGATCGTTGCAGAAAGAGGCATCCCATCGCGGATGCCTCTTTTCATTTTGGGCCATTCGGATACTGTCGCGCGATGCTAGCATTTGCGCATGATCGAACCACCGTCAGGCGATACTCCGGCAGTTGAAAACAAGGATGGAGCATCGCGCACCTCCGAACGCGAACTGGTAGTGCTTACGGGGCTTTCCGGTGCAGGCAAGCTTTCCGCTTTAAAGGCATTTGAAGACCTTGGCTACTATGCCGTGGATAACCTGCCCCTGGAATTGATCCCGCAGTTTGCCGAACTTCTGCGCGGCTCAAATGAATTCAGCCGTGCGGTTCTGGGCGTGGATGTACGCGAAGGCTCCATTGAGAACTTTCCCGGCATCCTGCATAGCGTGCGTAGCCTGCTGCCCACCACAGTTGTCTATCTTGAGGCGTCGGACGACGTTCTGGTGCGCCGCTACTCCGAGACGCGCCGCCCGCACCCCCTGCGCCGGGACGAGCTGGTTTCAGAGAGCATCGCATCCGAGCGCAAGCGTATGGAGCCAATCCGCAACGTAGCGGATGTTCTGCTCGACACCACGCACTTCAACGTGCACCAGTTGCGCGCGCACATCACAACGCAGTTCAGCCGCCGCGAAGGCGAACAGAGACTCCTCGTCTCCACCATGAGCTTTGGCTTTAAGAATGGCGTGCCTGCAGAAGCAGACCTCGTCTTTGATGTGCGCTTCCTGCCCAATCCTCACTTTGTGCCGGAGTTCCGTCCGCTCACCGGTCGCGACGAACGCGTGGCGAAGTATGTGATGGACTTCCCGCAGACAGCAGAGTTTCTGGATCGCACCGTAGACATGCTGTTGTTTCTTCTGCCGTATTACGTCACGGAAGGGAAGAGCTATCTGACCATTGCCTTCGGCTGCACGGGCGGTCAGCATCGTTCCGTGGCCATTGCAGAAGAGATGAAGAAGCGCCTCAGCGACGCAGGCTACCACGTGAAGGTCTCTCACCGCGACATGCCGCGATAGTCTGCGGCACCACTCCACCATCGGCGCGATAAGATAAACCCGTGCTGTACAAGACACTTTTGATGGCCCGGCCCACGCAATGAAACGCATCCTGCGCCTGCTGTGGTATCTGCGCCCTTATCTGCCCTTCGCCCTTCTGTCCGTGGTGCTCATGGCCGTTGTCGGTGCGATGGCCGCTCTACGCATCCTGCTGGTCAAGCCAATCCTTGACAACGTGCTCAGCGCAGAGTCGCAGCCCACAAACATTCTCGTCTTCACTGTCCCGCACACGCACTGGGTGATTAACTTCCAGCGTTTCGTGCCACATCACTTCCATAACGCGTGGACGGTGGTGGCGTACGCGTTGTTCGTCTCTGCGGTGCTGAAGTCCATCTGCGATTACGCCGGAACGTACCTGGTCAACTACGCGGGCTACGGCATGATCACGGACCTGCGCAACGACCTCTACGGCGCAGTACTCAAGCGTTCCAGCGCATTCTTCCAGCGGTACACCACCGGCGCTCTGCTCTCCACGCTCATCAACGACATTGAGCGTGTACAGATCGCCATGTCTACCGTGCTTAGCGATTTCCTGCAGCAGTTCTTCACGCTGGTCTTCACCGCGTTTGTCGTGATCATTGCAGGCGGAAAACTCGCGTGGATACTGCTCTGCTTTGTCGTGGTCATCTTCTATTCGGCGAAGAAGATTGGCCGTGGTGTTCGCCGCACGACACGTGGTGGGCAGGATCGTCTCTCAGACATCCAGAACCTGCTGCATGAAACGCTCACCGGCAACCGCATAGTAAAGGCCTTCGGCATGGAGATGTGGGAGATGGCCCGCTTCCGTCGTGCCGCACGCAAGCTGCTCCGTGCCAACATGCGCGCCATCGGATTCAGCGCGATCTCTTCACCTCTGATGGATGCCCTTGGCTCCATTGCCATTGCGCTGTTGCTCCTGATCGGTCGTAACCGCATCGTGCATCACCAGATGACGGCTGGTTCGTTCATCACCTTCCTCATTGCGGTCTTCGCGCTGTACGACCCCGTCCGGAAATTCGCCGTGTACTACAACAGCTTTCAGCAGGCACTGGGAGCCAGCGACAAGATCTTCCAGTTCCTGGACGAGCGTGACGAGCTTCCTGAAAAACGCGACGCGATTCGTCTGGACGGCTTCCATGAAGGCGTCCGCTTCAACGATGTCCGCTTCGGCTATCGCGACGAAGAAGACGAAGAGAACTTCCACGAAGTTCTTCGCGGCATCAACCTGTACGTACAGCGCGGCGAAGTGATTGCACTCGTTGGCCCTAGCGGTGGCGGCAAATCCACGCTGGTCAATCTCATCCCACGCTTCTTCGACCCCACAGACGGCAGCATCACGCTCGACGGCAACGACCTGCGCGACGTGGAACTCAGCAGCCTGCGCAAACTCGTCGGCACCGTCACGCAGGAGACGGTGTTGTTCAACGACACTGTTCGCAACAACATCGCCTACGGACAGCCCGACGTCCCCATGGAACGCGTCATCGCCGCTGCGACGGCGGCTCTGGCGCACGGCTTCATCGAACGCATGCCGGACGGTTACAACACTGTTATCGGCGAAAAGGGTTTCCGTCTCTCTGGCGGCGAACGCCAACGTCTCGCCATTGCTCGCGCCATCCTGAAGGACGCTCCGATCCTCATCCTTGACGAAGCCACCTCCGCACTCGATGCGGAGAGCGAATCGCTGGTGCAGGAGGCGCTTTCCAACCTCATGGTGCATCGCACCGTGTTGGTCATCGCGCATCGGCTGTCGACGGTGCGCCGCGCGGATCGCATCCTGGTGGTGGAACGCGGACAGATCGTGGAAACCGGAACGCATGCGGAATTGCTCGCGCACGGCGGTACGTATCACAAGCTCTACATGATGCAGTTTGCAGGAGACGATGCCGCACCGGACGCTCCGCTACAACCGCAGGGCATATAAACTCACTTCAAAACGGACGAACGACAATGGCAGGCATTCTCTTCATCATCTCTGCGCCCAGCGGCTCCGGTAAGAGCACACTCGTAACTGAAGTGCGAAAGTACGTGGAAGGACTGGAATTTTCCGTCTCGTACACCACCCGCGCCCCACGCGGCAGTGAAGAAGATGGACGCGAATACCACTTCACCACGCGCGAAAACTTCGAACGCATGATTCAGGAAGATGCCTTCCTGGAATGGGCAGACGTCTTCGGCAACTACTACGGCACCGCGCGCGCCGCGCTTGTACACGCCGCAGATAACAACCACGATCTTTTGCTCGACATTGACGTGCAGGGCGCGTTGCAGGTGATGGAACGCATGCCGGAAGCAGTCTCCATCTTTATCCTGCCGCCCAGTCCCGGTGTGCTGGAAACGCGTCTGCGCAATCGCAGCGCTGCGGAACGAATGACGGACGAAGCCGTGATCGAACGCCGTCTCCGTCAGGCACACGGCGAACTGGAGCATGTGTCGAAGTATCGCTTTGCCATTGTGAACAATGTGCTGGACACAGCAGCGGCGGAACTCCGCGCTATCGTGTTGCAGGCACGAGGTGTAGCTTCGCAGGCTGACATTGCTTTAGCCAATGGTTGCCGCACTGCCATATCACCGGAAGGCGTGCGTCAGGTGCTGGAACAGTTCGCCGCCGCGCCTCTACCACCTGCGAAGTAACCGTTTCGTCTACTTCTGATAAAAATCTTCGCGCCGTTTCTTGCCAGTCTGGGTTACAGTTGCCTCATGCGGTACGGAGGCAAAGGGAATGAACGAATCTTCGCAAGCCCTGAACGGTATCGACGATGCTCTGCTCAATAAGTACAGCCTGGTAAAAGGAGCTGCACGCCGCGCGCGTCAGCTTCAGTCTGGCGCTGCTCCGCTTGTCCACACCAACAGCATGAAAGCCTGCCGCGTGGCGCAGGACGAAATCCGCAGCGGAAGCGTGCGGTATTTCGTAAAGCCTTCTCCAAAGGCTATCCTGCCGTCTGCACTGTAAGTTCCTGTGTAGCGGAGGGTCCGCTGCACCGCCGTCCACAGGGCGATAAACTTGCTGCGCTCTAGAATGGACACATGGACGGAAGCGCGGAATCATTGCGCGGGTACCTGGAGTACCTTCGCGACCTGGGAATTTACGACGTGTATCGCACCAGCGATGCGTCAGACGATCCTGCGCTTGCCGCATGGTGGAAGTCAGTTGCCTCGCCCATAGCGGCCTCTGCGCCCGCCAATGCTCAACGTCCCGCGGCATCCAGCGCGCCCGTTCCACAGCGACCCGCCGCGCCAATCATGCAGCGTCCCGCTCCAACTCCCACGCCACAGCGTCCCCCGTTGCCAGCAGGCAATCGCGCGCCGGACATTGTCATCACGCCACCCACAGCTGCGGCGCCACCGCCTCTTGCATACGATTTCGATCAGGCGCCCGCGCCCACAGGACAGTTCGCTCCCCCCGCCATGCCTCTTGTCAGCTTCAACAATCTCGCACCCCTGCCCACGGAGCGCATCGCGCCTGCGGATAAGGCCGCCGCGTTGCAAAGTGTTCGTAACACTATCGGCGATTGCACACGTTGCCCACTGGCCTACGCCGGACGACACCACATTGTCTTTGCCGACGGCGACCCCAACGCCGAACTGATGTTCGTGGGCGAAGGTCCTGGAGCAGACGAGGATGCCAGCGGTATCCCTTTCGTTGGCAAAGCAGGGCAGTTGCTGAACAACATGATCAACGCAATGGGTCTCAAGCGCGAGCAGGTTTACATTGCCAATGTGGTGAAGTGCCGCCCGCCGCAAAACCGCACGCCAGAACCTAAGGAAGCCAACACCTGCTCTCCGTTCCTTCTGCAGCAGGTGGACATCGTGCAGCCCAAGGTGATCGTTGCACTCGGAGCTACAGCCGCGACGTACCTGCTCGGAGTCAAGCAATCGCTGGCAAACCTGCGCGGCCATTGGCATGACGTACGCGGGGCCAAATGCGCCGTCACCTACCATCCCGCATTCCTCCTGCGCGACCCACGCCAGAAGGGCGAGGCCTGGAAGGATCTTCAGCGGGTCATGGTGGAACTCGGCTTGAAGCCGCCCACCCGCGGATAACTCCCGGAAATATTCTGTGCTGAAAACTTTTTGCTTCTTTGAAAGCAAGAAAGCTTGGCACAGTTCTCATTCTTAATTTAGGCTTACCTAAAGCTTTTTTAGGTAAGCCTAAATATGTCGCGTTCACAAAACTTACTGGCCGTTCTTCCTCTCGCTCTTTCTCTGACTGCTGCTGCACAGAAACCACATGCGCAGGAAGAGGTGACTGTTTTCGCAGATGAGGCTCAGCCGCTCGTCAACAGTCCCACGGCGCAACACACACTGACCTCGAAGCAGCTTGAGACAGTGCCCGTCTTCAATGCTTCCACGGGATTTACTGACATCCTCACGCGCACCACGCCCGGCGTAGCTGCGGACGCGAACGGCTTCGCGCACCCTCTTGGGGAGCACGCGGACACATCGATCTCCCTTGATGGCCAACCCATCACCGACCAGATGGCGAAGGTCTTCTCTAACCAGATTGACCCGAACATCATTCGCAGCCTCACTGCGACAACTGGCGCTCCGCCTGCAGAGTTTGGCGACAAGACCAGTCTCGTCGTAAGCGTCACAACAAAGTCAGGCCTGGCCCACAAGCCATTCGGCACCTTTTCCAGCAGCTACGGCAGCTTCGGTACGTGGTCGCAGAATCTTGCTCTTGGCACAGGCGGCAAACGCTGGGGCGAGTTCTTGGCCATCGGCGCAAATGGATCCGAACGTTTTCTCGACACCCCAGAATTCCTCCCTTTGCACGCGAACGGAAATGGTCAGGGCGCATTCAACCGAATCGATTTCCAACCGAACTCCGCGAACCTTTTTCACTTGAACCTCGGCGCCGGTCGCTCATGGTTCCAAACTCCCAACAGCTACGACACCGCTGCGGCAGGGCAGGATCAGCGCAGCCAGATCCGCAATGCCAACAT
The DNA here is from genome assembly GCF_036877645.1 of Terriglobus sp. ADX1. Lineage (NCBI taxonomy): Bacteria > Pseudomonadati > Acidobacteriota > Terriglobia > Terriglobales > Acidobacteriaceae > Terriglobus > Terriglobus sp. ADX1. The sequence goes on along the minus strand of NZ_JAEDXV010000007.1, from coordinate 70,411 downwards.
CGCCCTGGGTTGGACCCACATCGTCACACCGTCATTCCTGACCAACTTCACGCCCTTCTACCGTCACGACGAAGCGCAGTATTTTCCATCCGCAAATCCGTTGTCTGACGCCACCGCAACACTCGCACAGAATCGAACGCTCACGAACACTGGCTTGCGCCTCGAAGGCGAATACATCCGCGGTCATCACACTGCCAAGATCGGCGGTACTTACTGGCACACGCTGCTGCATGAACGCTTTGCCGTCGCCCTTACGGATCCGCTTTATAACGCGCTCTGTGTCGACAGCGCTGGCGCTCCTGTAACTGCATCCAGTGTTGTCTCCACCAACGAATGCGCAACCGCCGGATACGGCATCAATCCCAACTTTCTACCCAACCTCCTGCCCTACGACCTAACGCGAGGCGGTTCGCTCTTCCGCTTCAATCAATCCGCAGATGTTGTGCAAGCCGCGTTCTACGCGCAGGACGAAATCAAACTCGGCGACTGGGTACTCAGCCCAGGCCTGCGCTATGACATCTACAACGGCCTCAGTCGCGGACGCCAGGTGCAACCACGCTTCGGCCTCGGCTGGAAAACGCCATGGACACACACGCTGCTGCGCGGCTCATATGCGCGTCTATACGAAACGCCGTACAACGAGAACCTCATCTTCGCCAACGAAAGCTCCGCAAACAGCACCGGCATCAATCCGTTCTCTAGCTATCGATCCGAACCCGTCCGTCCGGCAACACGCAACCAATTCAACACCGGATTCGAGCAGGCATTCGGCAACCATCTCAGCGTCAACGCCGACTACTACTGGAAGTTCACACGCAATGACTTCGACTTCGACACGCTCTTCAACACGCCCATTACATTCAGCGTCGCGTGGCGCAAGTCAAAGATTGACGGCCTCGCACTCACAGCCAATCTGCACGATTGGCACGGCCTAACCATATTCAGCGTCATGGGCCATGTCCGCTCGCGTTTCTTCACACCGCAGGTAGGCGGTCTCATCTTCAACAGCGTGCCGTCAGCACCTGTTTTTCGTATCGATCACGGCGAGGAATTTGAGCAAACAACGGACATTCGCTATGAATTTCCAGCCCGCATGATCGGAGCACATAAGCCATACATCTCGGGCATTTGGCGCTACAACAGCGGCCTCGCCCTTCCTGACACAGTGCCAACATATCTCGACGCTCTGAATCTCACCGCCGACGAGCAATCGCAGATGGGGCTTCACTGCGGCAACAACTACGCCACACCCACACAGGCAATACGACACTGCAGCGCCTCAACCTTCGGCGCAACGCGCATCCGTATCCCGGCCTTTGGTACAGAGGACGACGACAAAAATCCTGTACGCGTCACACCACGAACACTGTTTGATCTCACCGCAGGCGATGATCGTCTCTTCCGTTTTGAGCATGTCACAGTAGGCACACGCGTGACTGTCTTGAATGTTGCGAACAAGGTCGCCTTGTACAACTTCCTCTCCACCTTCAGCGGCACACATTTTGTCCCGCCAAGAACCGTGCAGGGTAGTCTCCAGTTTTCCTTTTAGACTTTCGTTCTACCAATGGTGCGTGCCATGCGGGCGAATCCTTGCACAATAGGCCGTTGTTCACCCTTACGAAACGCCAGTTCTACATGACTGACCTCCGTAGCGCCTCGCAATGGAACATACACCACACCTTTTTCTGCAATGGTTGCCACGCAGGCCGGTGCAATGGAGACACCAAAGCCTGCCGCAACCAACCGCACAATGCTGAGCCAGTGAGATGCCTCCTGCACCACGCGCGGTCGAAATCCTGCACCGGCACAAAGTGACAGCGGCTTATCAAAAGCAACGCTTCCTGCAACGCGCGAGTAAAACACAAAAGGTTCATCGCGCAGTACCGACGCGTGAATCGTACGCTGATTCGCACGCGGATGCTTGCTGGGAAGCACAGCAAGATAGCGTTCCGTGAACAGAGTCTCAACTTCCAGGTCTGGCTGCGGATCACTGTCGCGCAGAATACCCGCATCCAGCGTGCCATCCAGAAGTCCGCTGGCAACGCGCGATGTGAAGGATTCATGCAGATGAATCTGCACGCGTGGAAAGGCAGAACGATATTGCCGGAACACGGCAGGCAGCGTCGCCAACATGCTGGAACCAACGAACCCAACGTTCAAGCGTCCGCTTTCTCCACGAGCAATGCTGCGCGTCTCCTCCAGGTCCAGCCGCACATTGCGAAGCGTGCGATGCGCGCGCTCCAGCAAAGCCTCGCCTGCAGAGGTAAGTGCTACAGAGCGTGAAGTGCGCTTAAACAGCGGCGATCCCACAATCTCTTCCATGCGCCGTATCTGTTGTGAAAGCGCGGGCTGTGCCAGGTACAGCTTTCGGGCCGCACGGCCAAAATGCAGCTCCTCCGCAACCGCCACGAAAGATCGGAAGTGCTTCAACTCCAGATCGGAATCCATGCATCCAGATTATCAATCACGCTGATTATGCTATTGGACATGCCTGATCGACGTGATTAGGTTGGAGTCATGGCAGTACTGGCAGCGTCAGCACAAAACGTCCTTACGAAGAGCCCAGGATGCTACGTGTGCGGGCCCAAAAATCCCGCAGGTCTTGGCATTCATTTCGGCCACACAGCACCGTTCACGGCAGAAGCGCGAACCATTGCGCGCCGCGAACATGAAGGTTGGAACGGCATTCTGCACGGCGGCATCACATTCACGCTGATGGATGAAGCATTCGGATGGTGCCTGCACTTTGAAGGCATACAGGCCGTAACCGCAAAGGTCGAAACGCGTTTTCTGCGCCCTGTGCCTACAGACTCTGTGTTGTGCGTGCGTGCATGGGTAACGCAGGATCGGGGGCGCGTGGTGTACGCCAGTGCGGAAGTAACTTCAGGTGACAGGGAAACGGTCTTTGCCGAAGCAACGGCGACCATGATGCGCGCTCGATCTGGCGTGGAGAATAAGCGATGACGAATCTAACCATGCGTCCCATGCAATCGCAGGCAGACGCCGATGCATTTCGTGCTTTGAACGAAGCATGGATCACAAAGCTGTTTCGTTTGGAAGAGAAGGACCGCACCACATTGAACGATCCTCACACCACGATCCTTGCCAAAGGAGGTCAGGTGTACGTCGCAGAAATCGACGGACGTGTCGTAGGAGCCGCCGCGTGGGTTCGCTATGGCGAAGGCATCTACGAGCTCTCAAAGATGGCGGTGGACAGTACGGTCCGAGGGCAGGGCATCGGAAGAAAACTGTTGCTGTACATGATCGATCAGGCGCGTTCTCTGGGCGCACGCACGCTGTTTCTTGGCAGCAGCAAGAAGCTGCAGAACGCGGTGCACCTCTATGAAGCCGTGGGCTTCCACCATGTTCCTCCGTCTGAACTGCCGGAGATGAAGTACGATCGCGCCGACGTCTTCATGAAGATGGAGATGCCGCCACCTTCCGTCGTTTAACGGTGGCTGGCTTCTCTGCCGATGAGGCTGCAACTTCAGTCTCATCGGGCATCTCTCGCTTGTACTTTAACGAGTACCGATCCCGAATCTGGCGGCTGATGTACGTGCTCAGTCCCGCACCAGCGCGCGCAAGCTGCCGCATCACCTTTAAATGCAGGCGACCGGTTGCGGCGGGCGTGTACACGTACACGTCGCCGTTCTGAAACTGGATGTGCATCGCGTCATTGTCAAACGCGTACGCCACAACACCACTGGCGGCGTGTACCTTGCGGTACGGCTGAAACGTCGGTTGGCTCATACACTAGAAGATGTGTCTTTCTTTGTAGACGTCGCCTTGCCTGTTCCGTTAGACCGGTCTTTTACGTATCGGGTCGACGGCGAGGCGCCTGTCATCGGCGCGCGCGTACTCGTACCCTTCAGCGGACAACGGCTGATGGGCGTAATCCTGCGCGTGCATGCGCAGGAACCGAAAGGCGAATTTGAGATCAAGCCGGTACAGCAGGTGCTGGACGACGCATCGCTCCTGCCTGACGACCTCCTGCGTCTCGCCGAATGGATCGCGCAGTATTATGTAGCTCCGCTGGGCGAGGTTCTGCGCGGCATGTTGCCCCTCACCGCGGAAATCCGTCGAGTGTTTCTGTATCGGATTGCGGAACAGGGCCGCCGGGTTTTGTATGAAGGCGCAGAAAAAGGTTCGTCGCGCCGCTCCAAGCTGTCGCCGGAAGAACAAAACCGGGAATACGCCGTACTCAACGCACTGGAAAGCGGAAACGCACTCAAACTCGCACAACTCCGCTCCGCCACCGGAGCAGGGAAGGCGCTGCTGGAAGGCATGGTGCGTAAGCGCTGGCTCATACGCGAAGTGGAGGCGGATGAACGTGACGCACGTCGCACCGAGCGTGTCGCAGTATTGGTCGAAGACGCACGCCTTCCCAAATTGAACGACAACCAGATGCGCATTCTCGCGGAACTCACTGCGGTCGGCGGTCGCATGCCAGTGCGCCATCTGCGCGACCTTCCTGTGCCGGATTCCACGCTGACCACGCTCGTACGCCGCGGCCTCGTTGTCCTGGAAGACGCGCCACTCGCCTTCCATCTCGGCGGCGTGCACGCCGAAGGCAAAAAGCACGCGCACGAACACGCGTTGAATGAAACACAGATGGAGGCATTAGCTTCTATCGCGGCATCGCTTGCGGAAGCCAGCTTCAAACCACATCTGCTCTATGGCGTCACCGGCAGCGGCAAAACTGCGGTGTACTTTGCCGCCATGCAGCGAGTTCTCGCAGCCGGCAAAGCCGCATTATTGCTGGTCCCTGAAATCGGCCTCACCCCCGCCATGGCCGGGCAGATGTACGCAGCCTTCGGCGATGACGTCGCGTTGCTGCATTCGCAACTCTCGCCAGATGAGCGTGCTGAACAGTGGCACCGCATCCGTCGGGGACAGGCTCGTGTCGTCGTCGGCACTCGCTCGGCAGTTTTTGCACCCGTGCCGTCGCTGGGCCTCATCATCGTCGATGAAGAACACGACTCCAGCTACAAGCAGGAAGAAACGCCGCGTTACCACGGTCGCGACGTTGCCGTCATGCGCGCCAAACTGCTCGACATTCCCGTGATCCTCGGCTCTGCAACTCCCTCGCTCGAAAGCTGGAACAACGCGCAAACCGGCCGCTACACGTTGCTGAAGATGGAACAGCGCGTGGCGAACCGCCCATTGCCGGAAGTCGAACTCGTCGACATGCGCGCTGAGTTTCAGCAAACTGGCGCGGAGCATCTCTTCAGCCGCCGCCTCATTGAAGAGACGCAGGCCACACTCGACCGTGGCGAACAGGCCATCATCCTGCTCAATCGCCGTGGCTACAGCTACGTTGTCTTGTGTCGTTCCTGCGGCGAAAAAATCGAGTGCGAAAACTGTGCCATCGCCATGACGTTTCACAAGCACGTTCACGGCACAGATCTCCACGCCGAACCGGGCGAGCGCCTCGAATGCCACTACTGCGGCTTCCGTCGCAACGTACCCAAGACCTGCCCCAAATGCTCCAGCGAGCACCTCTATTACATGGGCGCAGGCTCACAGCAGGGCGAAGAACGCCTGCAGGAGATCTTCCCATCCGCCCGCATCGGCCGCATGGACCGCGACACCGTCCGCGGACGCGGCGACATGGAGCGTCTGCTTCAGCGTCTCCACTCCGGTGAAATCAACCTTCTGGTGGGCACCCAGATGATCGCCAAGGGGCATGACATTCACGGTGTAACCACTGTGGGCGTCGTCGGTTGCGATCACGCACTCGGCATGCCGGACTTCCGTGCCGCAGAACGCGTCTTCCAGCTGCTCACGCAGGTCAGCGGACGCGCCGGTCGTGGCGAAAAGCCTGGCCGAGTCCTGGTGCAGAGCTATCATGTGGACCATTACGCCGTCCGCTGCGCCGCAGCGCATGACTACGAAGGCTTTGTACGTCGCGAAATGCAATTCCGCCGGCCGTTCTTTTACCCGCCATTCGGCGTGCTGACCAACGTGCTCATCCAGTCACAGGATATGGGTGAAGCCATGCGGTGGAGCGGGGAACTGGGTCGCTGGTTCAATACCGCATCCGTGCCCGGAGTACGCATGCTCGGCCCTGCGGCGGCGCCCGTTTCACGCCTTAAGCGCATTTACCGCTATCACCTGCTGCTGAAGGCTCAGAAACGCAGCGACCTGCAGGCGGGGCTGCGTAACATGCTGCGTCACGCGGAACACAAGGGCATCCCGCGCAACGCCATCATTGTGGATGTCGATGCGATTAGCTTGATGTAAAGTGGGCTACTCGGCTTTGCTTGCCAGTGGCTTATCCAATTCTTGGAGATCTTTGCCAGGCTTGAAGCGCACGGCGCGTCCGGGCTCAATATCCACTTCGGTTCCGGTGCGTGGATTGCGACCAATGCCGGTCTTCCGTGGCTTCACCGTGAAGACGCCGAAGCCGCGTAATTCGATGCGGTCACCAGCGGTAAGCGCTTTTTTTACGCCCTTCAAAATGTCTTCCACGGCCTGCTCGGCACGTGTTCTTGGTAGACCGGTACGGTCCACGACTCGCTGAATCAGGTCCTGCTTGATCACGGATTTACTTTTCCTTCCAGTGTCGTAGCGGCCATGCTGCAACGGGCGCATTACCCAGATGTTAGGAACACCATTGACACGTGTCAACATTCTCTTGAATCCTGTGTCCACAAAAAAGATCAAAGCGTCCGATTGTCGTAAGATGACACAAATAGCAGAGTTACGCCCAGCGTACCCTCGCAGCAGGAGTGCAATGTCGATCAAGAGCGATAAGTGGATCCGTGAGCAGGCAATGAAGCATGGCATGATCGAGCCGTTCAGCGAGAAGCAGATGAGCAAGGGCTGCATCTCCTATGGGCTCTCGTCCTACGGCTACGATCTGCGCGTCTCCAACGAATTCAAAATCTTCACCAACGTAAACAGCGCCATCATTGACCCGAAAGCTTTTGATGAACGCTCTTTCGTCACGGTGGAGGCAGATAGTGTCATTGTTCCCCCAAATTCGTTTGCACTTGCCCGCTCGATCGAATACTTCCGCATCCCGCGCGATGTCCTCACGATCTGCGTCGGCAAATCCACATACGCGCGTTGCGGCATCATCGTGAACGTCACGCCGTTTGAGCCGGAATGGGAGGGCTTTGTTACCCTCGAAATCTCCAACACCACGCCTCTCCCGGCAAAGGTCTATGCGAACGAGGGCCTCTGCCAGATCCTCTTCTTCCAGTCGGACGAGGTGTGTGAGACCAGCTACGCGGACCGCTCCGGAAAGTACCAAAGGCAGCAGGGAATTGTGCTGCCAAAGTTGTGAGTACTTCTGACCAATCGGCGGGTGGGCGACTGCGGATTGGTGTAGTCAGTAGTGATGCCCTGCGTATTGAGGGTCTCCGCGCCATCCTGGAAGAGACGTGCGACATCGTTCCCATGACGGCGCCGGAGACGCTCCGCGACAGCGACCTCGCCATGGTCCTGATCGATATCCCGGAAGATGACCTGCCCGCACTCATGGCAACTCTGCGCCGTGCGCGCCCCGGTCTGCGCCTCCTCGTCCTCGGCGTGCGCAGTGATCCAGGATTCATTCAGAAAGTCGTCGCCAGCGGTGCCAAGGGATATCTCCTTCATACTGCAAACCACAGAGAGATCACCATGGCTGTTGAGGTCGTGGCGGATGGTTCCATCTGGGCGCCACGCAAGGTACTCGCCAGCCTGATTGACACCATTGCTCCGACTGAGGGCAGAGCACCCGAGGTCCGCCTCACACCTCGCGAACAGGAAGTCATTGAACTGCTCATCGCAGGCCGTGCCAATCGCGAGATTGCCGCCACACTTGGCGTAGAAACTAAAACGGTCAAAAGCCACGTTGGTCGACTGCTGCAGAAATTTGGTGTGCCCAACCGCGTCGCGCTAACAGTGCGCGCCCTGGAAATGCAGATCGGCAAAGAGCTCTAAATTTCTAAATTGCCCCACACATCTCCCCTGATTTTCAGAGCTTTTACGGGGATTTGTTTTGATTTATGGGGTCGTAAGTCCTCCGTAACTTGAACAATACTCTTGCGCACTTCATCCTAGCTTTACGTAACACAGACCTGGGAGAAGAGGGGCTGGCGGCGCGGGTGAGAACCTGATCGACAGCCCCCATTTTTTGAACTCTCCAAGGCACTAACCCTCCCCCACAACTCACCCTCCAACTATTTGAGTACAACGTTCCTTGCCTTCAATTCATCCCACTACCTGAATTGACAGTAGCGCTGAGGTTAAAGGCGGCTACGGATAGGGTGAACACTGTGATCAATCGATGGAAAGCTGTAATGTGCTCGGCAATGGTGGTTGCCGTAACCATTCCGGCCATGGCTGCCGACAAAGCAAAGCTGAATGAGCGTCTGACCGACTCCCAAAACATCCTCAACGAGATTATGGCGACTCCGGACAAGTCCATTCCGGGTTCCATTCTGGGCGGCGCAAGCTGCGTTGTGGTGATCCCGGCTTACAAAAAGGGCGCGTTTATTGTCGGCGCACAGTACGGCCAGGGCGTGGCTACCTGCCGCACCGGCCACGGATGGAGCGCTCCGGTCTTCGTGCAGCTGACGGGCGGTAGCGTCGGCTTCCAGATCGGCGGTCAGTCCACTGACTTGGTGCTCGTTGCCATGAACCAGAATGGCCTGCAGCACATGCTGCAGAACAAGTTCAAGATTGGCGCAGACGCCGCTGCCTCTGCCGGTCCGGTGGGCCGCAACGCGCAGGCCGGTACCGACTGGAAGCTCAACGCCGAGTTCCTCACCTACTCGCGTTCCAAGGGCCTTTTCGCCGGTATCAATCTGGATGGAACCGTGCTCTCGCAGAACGTGGATGACACGCGCGAGTATTACGGTACCGCGACGCCGTTCAAGACGATTCTCAATGGCAATATCCCTACCCCGCCCGATGCCCGCCCGTTCGTTGGCACCGTGGCAAAGTACTTCGTAGCCACCCATAACAAGTAGGTCTTTTACGTAACGGCTGACGCTTTCAAAGCGTCAGCCGTTTTTTTATTGTCCGGGGCTGTGCGAAACCAAAGGCGATCCTGCATCATCTACAAAGATAGGTCCCCCTGGTTATGCCGATCGCGGTTGCATTTTTCGAACACTATGCCTACAGCATCCTCTTTCTCTGGGTGCTGGTGGAGCAGCTTGGCATTCCAGTGCCATCAATACCGCTGCTCGTGGCGGCTGGAACGCTTACCGCAACGCATCGCATCCATGCACTGCCAGTCATGGCTTCGATTCTCTTCGCCTGTCTGATCGCGGATTCGCTCTGGTATTACCTCGGTGTTCGCTACGGCAGTCGCGTGGTCAAACTCGTGTGCCGCATGTCGCTGGAGGCATCCACTTGCGTTAAAAAGACGGAGAGTTCTTTCAGCCGTCACGGCGCCACCACACTTCTCTTCGCCAAGTTCATTCCCGGACTTTCCACGGTAGCGCCTCCCATCGCGGGGCAAACAGGCATGCCCTTCGCTCGGTTTGCCGCTTACGATCTCGTAGGATCAGCGATCTGGGCTTCGGCCTTCGTCTTTGGCGGACGCTTCATCGGCGACTTCGCAGAAAAGCACGCCATGCTCATTCATCTGCTCACGCGTTTCGGTGTGCTGCTGTTTGTGCTGGTGGTTCTGGGCCTTGTGGCTCGCCGCATCTGGTCGCAGCGTCAGTTCCTGCGCGATCTGCAAAACTCCGCCATCACCGCGACCGAGCTGAAGAACCTCATGAACATGGCTGAATCGGGCGACGCGAAGCATCCGTTCATCGTGGATCTGCGCCATCCGCTGGATTACCTGCCGGACCCGCGTGTGCTGCCCGGCGCTCTCCGCATCAGCCCCACAGAGTTGGAGAAGCACTGCCACCTGCTGCCACGCGATACGGACGTGGTGCTGTACTGCACCTGCCCCAACGACGAAACATCCGCCACACTCGCGAAACGCCTTCAGCGTCTTGGCGTTCACCGCGTGCGTCCACTGCGCGGCGGTTTCGAAGGCTGGCGCGACGCCGACCTGCCGCTCGTCGCCTACGACGAACAGAAGCCGCGCGAAGCCGCCCCCGAACTTATCGAAGCGACAGTAGCCGCATAATGCCTCTTGCCTGTAGGCAGGCATAGTTAGCAAACCTATCTTCCCTGGCAACGCGACGTAATCCCACGACACCGCAACGAAAATCCCAACATCCGTCTTGCCGCACAGGCTGCAAGCTGTTCTGATAGAGCCACACCCGTTCAGGAGCAGTCCGCCATGCAGCACACCCGTGCCATGCGTCGCAGCATCATTGCTGTCGCCGTAGCCTTTACTGCCACACTTGCCTTGGCACAACCGCCCGAAGGCCAGCAGCGCCGCCCGCAAATGCCTGACACTGGCGGCCCTTCTGCCACATACGATCCTCTAAAGACCTTCGCGCCCTTCCAGATGCCGCAGACGGCCAACATCTATCGCAGTGGCAACGGCGCACCTGGTCCTAACTACTGGCAGAACCAGGCCGACTACGAGATGCACGCCAGCATCGACACGGCCACGCAGACGCTCAGCAACGACGAGACCATCACTTATACCAACAACTCGCCGGACACGCTGAACAGCCTGTGGCTGCAGGTGGAGCAGAACACCTATCGCCTTGACGCACGCGCTCGCAACTTCGCCGGTGGCAGCCGCCGCGCCCCCGCGGATCAGTTCACGGAAGGCACTGTCTTCGAGTCAGTGGACCTCATCGCAAATGCCAAGGGTGCAAAGCCTGAGAAGGCAACGTACATCGTCAGCGACACCCGCGCACGCATCGACCTGCCCACACCACTCGCGCATAATGGCCAGATCAAAATCCACATCAAGTATCACTACAAGGTACCGGGACGCTGGGGCGGTCGCACGTCGGTAGACAAGTCGCGCGACGGTTACGAAATCTACGACATCGCGCAGTGGTATCCGCGCATGTGTGTGTATGACGACGTCCGCGGATGGGACACGCAGCCCTACCTCGGCAACGAGTTCTACACCGAATTCGGCAATTACGACTACTACGTCACCGTACCCTCGAACATGCTCGTCGCAGGCAGCGGCCTCCTCGTCAACGAGAAGGATGTGCTGACCAAGACGGAGATCGATCGCCTCGCCAAGGCGCGCACGTCCGACGCAACCGTCGTCATCCGCTCCGTCGACGAGATCAAGGACCCCAACAGCCGTCCGAAGAAAGACGGCACGCTCACATGGCATTACCATATGGATCGCACCCGCGACGCCGTCTTCTCGGCCTCCGCAGGTTTCGCGTGGGACGCCGCAAAGATCAACCTGCCTGCAGGCAAGACAGCGCTCTCACAGAGCTTCTATCCTGCGGAATCCGCCGACCCCGACGCATGGCCCATGGTCACGGAATATACCAAGGACACGGTCGAAAACTTCTCGCGCGACTGGTATCCCTACCCCTGGCCTGTCATGACCAACGTGGCTGGCTTCTCCTCCGGCATGGAATATCCGTCGATGGTTTTCGACGGCATCCGGGACAAGGGCAAGGGCAGCTTCGTCGTCACCGCGCATGAAGTGGGCCACACATGGTTCCCCATGATTGTGCAGTCCAACGAACGCCGCGACGCATGGATGGACGAAGGCTTCAACACCTTCATCGACATCTACGAGTCCGACTACTACAAGAACGGCAAGTACGCGCCCAAACGCGACGGAGAATACGCTCCTGGTCCTGACTCGCCCGCAGACCAGATCGCCAAGGTCATCGCAGACCCGCAGGCGCCCACCATCCTCTCTCGTGCAGACGCCATCCGCGAGAAGTATCGTCACCCCGTCACCTACTTCAAGTCGGCAGAAGGCCTGTGGCTGCTGCGTGAAGACATCCTGGGACACAACGTCTTCGATCGCGCCTTCCGCAAGTACGTCAGCGACTGGGCCTTCAAACACCCCACACCATCCGACTTCTTCCGCGAGATGGAGTCAGAGGGCGGGGAAGACCTCAGCTACTTCTGGCACGGCTGGTATGAAAACAACTGGTCGCTCGACCTCGCTGCAAAGGATGTGAAGTACGTTGATGCAGCCGATCCGTCGAAGGGCGCAAAGGTCACCATCGAACAGAACGGCCAACTCGTCCTGCCCGCATGGGTTGTCGTGAAGTACGAAGACGGCACAGACCTGAAGATCAAACTTCCAGCAGAAACCTGGATGCAAAAAGCGAAATACGATCTGGCCCTTCCCACCAACAAGAAGATCGCCAGCGTAACCATCGACCCGGATCAGCGTATCCCGGACAGCAACCGCAGCAACAATACAGCAAAGCCGTAGTGCATAACGCAACACCAAAGATGGCATAACAAAGCTCCGCTTGTGAACAAGACAAGCGGGCTTTGTTATTTCGATTCCGATTAGCCATTACGACCGCTTATTCCGATTAGCTTCACGAACGCACTTCTACGCTACGACCGTCATTCTGAGCGAAGCGAAGAATCCCTACGCATTCCCATGCACCACGAATGACCAAAGTTTTCAGCCACAAAGCCGGGTGCCCCAGGTTCGCGAAGCTAACCTGGGCAGAGCGGCGAAAGCCGCTCCATTCGCGCAAAGCGCGACCAGCGAAGCTCAAACGCACATAGTGCGTCATCCTGCGCGAAACGGAGTGAAGTCGAAGGACCTGTCTCCTTGCAACTCTCCATAACCTCACCAAGAAAAGCGGGTAGTACCAACTTACGTCAACATAGAAAAAAGGCAGGGCATTGGTCCTGCCTTAATCCTTGCAGAGAGCAGGGACTTATACTTTCAGCAGATATCCCGCTGAAAGTAAGGAAAGCTAACTATTGCGTTTTCTTCGGCCAATGCTTCATGATCGTCGGCAGATCGAACCCGATGCCAAACTGCCAACGATCTCGATTTGGCTGTGACACAGGAATGGCAACTACATTGTTGTCTGTCAGCGTAAGGGTTGTACCCGATGGAGCGGATACAAGCGTAAATGAATTTCCCGGATTTGCCTTTTCTAGCCTTGTGTCAAAAGATCCGGTTACAAAAAGCCAGGGATATGCGGGAATCGGTGTAGTCCCCCCAAAGTGAAGTACCCATCCCGAGAGCTTTCCGCCCGTAACATATTCACTCTGCCCGAACAGTAAATCGACATTCGACGGGAATGTATATGTGTTCGCGGTCTTGTCATACCAGAACCACTTCATTCGTACTCCGGTGCCCCAGTCACGATAGAGCGTTGTCCGATCCTGTGGAGGAAATGCAACGTAGCATGGAATCAGTTTGCCGTTCGAATCGTGTTTACATGCCGAATCGAATTGCGATGAAGCTTCTGAGTATGTGCCTTTCAGGTCGCTTATAAGGTTGTCACTAAGTTGATAGAACGCCGGTGTCCATTGTGATGTAGAAATCGGCGTGATAATGCCACCCGCGGCAACAAGTGAAATTGTGTTTGGAGTCCTGTTTTTCCCAAATGTATAGAGTGCCCCATCTAATCCCGCATGTAACTCAAACGATTGCACGATGTCGCTCGGAGCAGCGCTCGCCGGAGTCACATAAGAACTGACCCCATTCGTTGCAATACTTGAAATCGGCCCGGGCTGTGCAATGCTTGCGATCCGCAGATCGCCCCACAACGCAAAGATAGCGCCCAAATCCTGGTATCTGGACAGTGGAAAATGCACCGCGGCATCACCCCAGAACTTTCCTTCCGGCGTTTGTGAAGCCGCAGCAGCGACAGAGAGACCGCCAATAATCCGATATCGACTGGTCTGCACATCCGGAAGTGGATGTTCGTGTAATTTGGACGAATCTTGCCTCTCAGCCAGAAAGTCGGCTAAGTGATTCTGGATCGCTTCCAGCGTTACCTGCGATTGTGCCGCACCGCCATTTACATCCGTGTTTGTCGGTGTGTTGACGCACTTCACCAATTCTCGAACGCCGACGTTGGAATAAAACGGGTTCGTGCTTAAGTCGATATGCGCGAGAGCGAGATAGGCTCCGCTTCCGAGTGTCTTGCTGATGCACCGTTTCTCATCATCGGTGCCCCTATGTCCGGGGCGGTTTACGATCTGACACTGTCTCAGCATTGCGATGGCCGTAATTGCTCCCTCGATGCTTGCAGGATCGCTTTTGGTCAAAGTTGCTTTCTGGGGCATATCGCCACATGCCAGGTCCTGACCGTTCGCGTCCTGCCCCCAGGTTATGCCCCCCACTCCGAGGACCCAAACCAGCAACACACTTACTAGATAACGCATATAAGATCCCCCAAGCCGGACATATCTCCTCATTCACTTGTTCCGGCATAATTTGAGGACCATTCTTCCGTGCCACTGCACGATCGCCATCTCCCAAATGGGAGATATCATGCGACAACCAATGTTCTTCGTCGGTTGTTCGATTCTGACTGAAATCACAACGAGAAGGATCGGCGCAGAAGTAACGAAATGGCTAAGCGAAAATGTAACGACTTACAAATTGATAAACACGAAAGTCAGCGAGTCCAGTCAGTTATTATCCGCAGTGAAAACGGAAACCGAAGATGACTGCCTTTCTCCAGGAATTTGCGACACCTTCATCATCGGTTGGTATAAGTGGACCCAGAAGGGAATCCCGAAACAATGGATTTGCAGATCACTCGTCGCCGCTTTCTGCGGCAGACCATCGGTTTCAGCGCCGCCGTTCTTGCCTCGCAGGCCATCCCTGCCATCGCTGCAGCGCCACATGGCGAAGCCGATCTGCTCATGGTTGGCGATTGGGGATATGCACGTCCTGCCGCCCAGGAGCTGGTTGCCGCAGGCATGGTGAAGTACGCGCAGGCACAGCGTCTTCATGCGCAAGCGCTCCTCATGCTCGGCGATAACTGGTACGACGAATTACCCGGTGGTGTCGATTCGCCGCGTTGGAAGACCCACTTTGAAGACCTCTATCCCGCCAGCGTCTTTCCCGGCCCGGCATACGCCATCCTCGGCAATCACGATTACCAGATGTATCCCACCAGCAAGGTCGAAGCGGAACTAGCCTACGCGCGCCGCGGCCACACACGCTGGACCATGCCCGCCAAGTGGTACAGCTTCGATTTTCCCGCAAAGAAGCCGCTCATCCATTTCATCGCGCTCGACAGCAACATGCCGCACGAAATCAAACCCAACCCCGACGGCACGCCGAACCGCAATTTCACACTCACGGAAGAAGAACGCGTAGCGCAGCTTGCATGGCTTGAGAAGGAACTAGCCAAGCCGCACCTCACGCCCTTCACCATCGTCATGGCGCATCATCCTGTCTACACGGACGGCCCGCACGGCGACCACCCCATGCTCATCCGCGATTGGGATCCCTTGCTACAGCGTTACAACGTGCACGCTTATCTTGCAGGACACGATCACGATCTGCAGCATCTCGAGTTCGCCGGTCATCCCACCAGCTTCTTCCTCTCCGGTGGTGGTGGCGCAGACCTCTACGACCTGAAGATCACCCCGGACCAACGTGGTCCCTGGGCACAGAAAGTCAACGGCTTCAGCCATCTTTCAGTCACGGAAAAGCTGCTCACGCTGCGTCACATCGATGCGGCAGGCAACACACTCCACGCCATTACGAAAACACCCGACGGCAAAACCTCGGTGCTCTCCGCATAGATCAGCGCATGCAACAGCAGGTGCACGGTCAAACATCGTGCACTTGCCGCGCCATCATTTAAGGCAACGAAACCGGCTTCAAACTCAACAGAAGCTCTTTGCGCTGTGCAACGAAACTCGCGGTAGATTCCACCTTGGCCCATTGCGGCCCCGCGAATTGCTGGTACTCCGCACCGTTCGCAAGAAACTCCACACGCACCGGCGAATCTGGAATCCTCCCGCCAAACCAGTGCGGATCATCCCGCTCCGCCCACGTTACCAACGCCACCACCCCGCCAGCGCTATTGTGCAAAGCCGCGTCATTGCCATACAGAACAGAAAGCGTCCGCTGAGCAGGATCGGAAAGCATCGTCATCGGTGTCCACGCCAGTGGTTGATAGGGAAGTGACGCAGGCAGCTTGACCGCGTGATTGTTAACCACTTCTGTGCCCGGCACCGTGGCAGCAGTCATAGGCAACGTGTACACATTGTCGTCACCCTTCACCGGCAGATGGCAACCTGTGCATTCCTTCACAAAGCTTGCATCTTTGCCATAGGGTTGCAGATCAAGCCCGCGCCACCGACCCCAACCCCATCCTGCAGTGGACGCATACTTCTGCGCGTCCTTCACCATCAGTTCCACCTGGATGAAGTCGCCTGCGCGAAGCGTTCCGTCGCTGCTGGTTTCCTGCTTCCATGCAATTTTCGCCAGCTTCGCGCCATCCGGCCATGGAGATATCTTCCCCTCAGCCACGGCCTTTGTCGCAACATCATTGCCCAGAATGAAACGGAACGTGTGATTGTCGCCGCGATCGGTGAAGCTAATCGGTCTCCACGTCGCGAACGTTGGCTCAAACGCCAACCCATTCCACTCCGGCTTCACACTGTCCAACGCAACTCGTGTCGTTGTTGTAGGTGCGCCCTTTGTATCAGTGGGAGCGGGAAGAGGACCCCACGGCGATAGATAATCCTTAAGCGTCGCCAACTCTTCCGGCGTCACACGCGCGTCCCGGTGCAACGCCAGGAAGCGCGGCAAGGGCATCGCGCCAAGCTGGATCATGTTCACAGCTTCGTATAGCGTGGCCTTCTGCACAGCATCCGGCTTGCTGCCCAGCGTTGAGAAGTTCAGGTGCTCGCGCGCTTCCAGAATGTCCTTCCGCACAAGCCAATAAGCTGGCTCCGGTTCATCGAACCATGCAAGCCGACGCTCATCGGAGTGGCAGCTATAGCAATCCTTGCGCAGAATCCGCCGCACATTCTCAGGCGCATGAATCTCAGCAGCCGCGGGTTGGGTCGGAATCGAAGGACGAACGATCTGCACAAGCAGAAACAGAACAGCCAGCACAAATACAAACTGCACAAGTCGCTTCAACACAACCTCCGGAGATCTGTCTTTGAGACTCTATGTCACCACAGACCCTAAGGCTATGAAATATAGCTAAAGGTAGTTCAGATACCTAACTCCGAGGCTTGAGCCAGTCTTCCGAATGCCGTTCCAAAGCCACCCGCACCAGTTGGCTGCGCGTCCTCACACCAGCCTTATGAAACAACTCCTGGATGCTCGCCTTCACCGCAGTTTCTGAAATGCCCAGTACAGCTCCGATTTCCTTATTGCTCAGTCCATCCAGAATGTGGTGGAGGATCTGTCGCTGACGCTCCGTGACAACAGGGTTATGAACGTCCGTAATCCTTTTTGCTGGCGCAAGAAACATGCGCATCGCGCTCTCGTCCCACCACTGGTTGCCTTCGGCCACGGCGCGAATCGCACGCAACAACTGTCTCGGATCGCTGTGTTTCAATACCACACCAGATGCGCCAGCATTCAGCGCTCTTTGCAGCTCGGCCACTTCCATACCACCCGTCACCAGCAGAAATCGTGGCGCATGCAGCAGTTGTGGCAACGTCTCCAACAACCGTGTTCCCACTTCGTTCCCCAGGTCGTAGTCCAGCAGCACCACATCCACTTCCTGCGTCATCAGAACCTGGCGCGAATCCGCAAGCGTCGCGCAGTGGCTCACCACCGTCATATCCGGCTCATGTACCAGCAGCCGCACGACGCTCTCCCGAAAGAGTGTGTGGTCATCCACGAACAACAACCGTATAGGACTATTTGTCACTACAGTTCATCCTCAACGCTTTGCAGCTTCACCATAAAGCAGGCGCCATTCGGTATCGCGCGATATTGCAAATCCCCGCGGAAAGCCCTCGTAAATGCCCGCGCCAGATACAGCCCAAGTCCGGTGTTCTGCGCGCCCTCTTGAAAAGGCCGGAAGAGCTGTTCCACGTTCGGTACGCCTCCGCCATTATCCTGCACCTCCACAATCACCGTCGTCTCTTTCTGAAACGCATGAATCTCCAACACCGCTGGATATTCCACCTGCGAAAGCGCGCGGATGCTGTTCGTGGTCAGATTCAGAAACACCTGCATCAGGTTCGTTCCATCGGCCCATACCAATGGCAAGTGCGGCTCCAGATTCCACACCAGCGTCGCAGCACAATCCTGTAGCGACGGCGCAATCACAATGCGCAGGTCCTCCAGCAAAGCATGAATGTCCACGCGTGCCAACTGCTCGGGATAGGGCCGCAAATCCACCGCGGCAATGCGCTCCAATGCAAGCACCAGGTTCCCCAGCGCTTCAAAGTCCTTATCGAAAACCTCTCCGTGCGCATGCGACAGGTTGCGATGCACCACCGTAATTGCTCCGCAAACATTGCGTATCTCGTGCGACATAGCGCTCACTGCCAATCTTGATCCCGCAAGCATCTGATGCAGACTTGATTCTTCGCGGCTACGCAATTCTTCAGATGAGTCCAGGATCATTGCTGTAAAGCGCGGCCCTGCCACGGTGGAATACGTCGAGAAGCAGACCTCCGCAAGAAACGTATCGCCATCCATCCTGCGTCCACGCGCCTGCATCACTGTGCGGAAAGAGTGATGACCAGGATCACGTTGTGTCACATGCAGCAGCGACGGCAGAAAGTCATGTAGTGTTCTGCCCACCAGGCGCGGCGATGACGTGCCGCAGAGCAGTCGTTGCGCCGCTTCATTCGCCATCAGGATCGTTCCATCAAACTTTGTCGTGATGATCGCGGCGGGGCTGCTCTCAATTAAAGAGAGCAACTGCTGCTCTGCTTCCAATCGTGCTGCACTCTGGATTTCAATCTGGCGTAATTGCGCATCCATCACTGCGCGATTCCGCGACACCTGGTACACAAAAATACCAATCGTGAAGAACGCAACAAAGTACAGTACGTCACGCGTGACGCCATTCCGAAACTCCCACGCAAACGGGTCAAAGACTTCGGTCAGATAAGTGCAGAGCGCCGCGGCCACAATGGTCTGCCACGGCCGCAGCACGCGGCCCAGCATCAGCATCGGAAACAGGTACAGGAAACCGAGCGGCACCTCATCGGCGCTGCGCCAGTTGGCGACAACAACGATGACGATGAGAGCCATAGCGGCCGCAATGGTAACGGGCCTATTCTGCCGCAAGGGAGCAGTAAGAAAATTTCCGAGAGGGCTCGTACCTTTTCGCTCGGAAGCAGTCTCCCGCGAAGACGCTAACGGTTGATCGTCGACATTCGCGTCCATCCTGGTTCTCCCGGCGAAGCTGAACTCCATCTTGAAACAACACAGAGAATAGTACGGAGTTTTTGGCTGAAAGATAGCCTGGGTATCCCAAAAGATAGTCTTTTGCGGCTTTCTTCCTCTCCTATCGTCAAAGCATGAGCCCAGCGACCACCATGCGGCTGCGGCCACAGGCATTCGCCGCAAGTGGCCAGATAGAGCGTCGACAACAGAGTCGCGGATACTTCTCGTGCCTTGCTCTCGTATGCGTCATCTCCCTTGCAGCCTCGTGCCACACGCTGCAGGCACAGGATCAACAATCCCAAAGCATAGCGGGTTTACCCACACAGCCAATGCACTCCGCACAAGAGGCGCAGGCTGCGGCTTCCAATCCCAATGGCTTGAGCTGGGACGATGTCAAGACTCGTTTCGAAGCGCAAAACCCCACGCTGTCTGCAGACACGGTGAACGTGCGGGAGATGAAGGCGCAGGAGATCACAGCGCATCTCCGTCCCAATCCACAGTTCACAGTCAATGCAGACGGCACGCAGATCGCTCCGTATCAAGGCGTCTGGCGCCCACTCTCCGGCGTTTCTCCTTCACCCAATATCAGCTACCTGCACGAGCGCGATGGTAAGCGAGAACTTCGAACGGAAAGCGCACGTCAGGGAACCGCCATCGCAACCTCGCAGCATGCGGATCTGGAGCGCAACCTTCTTTTCAACCTGCGCTCGCAATTCATCGCAACCATGCAGGCGAAAGCCATCCTGGCGCTCGCGCATGAAGAACTCGATTACTACGACCACCTCATTGAGATAAGCCGAGTACGGTGGCAGAAGGGCGACATCGCTCAGGTCGACTTCGATCGCATCCAGCTACAACGAACACAGTATGAGTCAGAACTGGAAACCGCCATCGTCAATCTGCGGCAGTCCAAGATCATTCTGCTTCAGTTGATGCATGACAAAACGCCCATTGAAAAGTTCGACGTAAAGGGCAACTTCGACTTCATGGATCAGGTGGATCCACTCGAAACCTACCACCAGACTGCGCTCGATAGTCGCCCCGATCTGAAGGCCGCGTACCAAACCGTGCAGCAGGCGATTACAAATCACAAACTCGCCATCGCGAATGGTTCCACTGATCCAACCTTCGGCGCGTGGTATACCTACAACCCTTCGTTCTCAAACCCCTACGCCCATCAAACACTCGGCTTGAGTGTGAGCATTCCCCTGCGAATCTTCGATCGCAATCAGGGTGAGAAGGCTCGTACAGCGCTCGATATCACCCGCAATCAACTCCAGCAGGATGCCGTGGATGCCCAGGTCTTCGCCGATGTCGACTCTGCCTATGCGCAGGTCGTAAGCACGCTGAATCTCCTTCGACCCTACCGAGCCAGTTATCTCGATCAGGCCAGCCGCATCCGCGACAACGTTACGTACTCTTACCAGCGCGGTGGTGCATCGCTGTTGGATTTATTGAACGCACAGGACAGCTTTCGCAGCACAGAGCTGACCTATCTCCAACTCATCGGTACTTACATGACTGCTGGCGCTCAACTCAATCTTGCTGTTGGCCGTGAGGTGATTCCATGATGTTCTCTCGCTCCCTCGTCGTTCTCGGTCTTACAGCATGTGGTGTGGTTGCGGGCTGCAACAAGCAGCCATTCAATCCCGCCGATGGCGCACCCAAAACGGCAGCACCCGTCGAAGCTGGCGACATGAGTCTCGTTCAGGTTGCCAAGCCTGAACTGTTTCCTCTCGTCGCCGCCAGCCTCATCAACACACCGCGCCAACTCAACGTCACAGGCGTTGTCAGCCCTGACATCTCGCGTGAAGTCCCCGTAATCTCCCTCGCCAGCGGACGCGTCATCGACATCAAGACGCGTCTCGGCGATCAGGTAAAGAAAGGGCAGTTGTTGTTACGTGTGCAGAGCAACGACGTAACCGGCGCATTCAACGCCTATCTCAAAGCAGTCAACGACGAGCAATTAGCCAACAAAGCCTATCTCCGCGCCAAGGACCTCTACGAACACGGAGCCATCCCGCTCAGCAGTCTCGAACAGGCAGAGGACAGCGAGAAAGACGCCAGGGCCGATCTCGACGCAGCCGATCAACAGCTCGCCACACTCGGCATCGACAAACATCATCCCAGCAGCATCGTCAATGTTTATGCGCCCATTTCAGGTGTAGTCGTTGCACAATCCGTCACCAACGCCGCCGCTGTAGGCGTCACGTACTCCGGTTCCTCCAACGCATTTACCGTCGCGGACCTAAGCCACGTATGGGTCATGTGCGATGTCTACGCGAACGATCTACCCAACATTGCGCTCGGCCAGGAAGTTCGCATCATGGTTGATGGATATGCGAACCAGCCACTCACAGGCCGCATCTCTGAGATTGACCCCACCCTCGATCCCAGCATCCGCACAGCGAAAGTGCGTATTGAAGTTGCCAATCCCGGCTTTTTACGTCTCGGTCTATTCGTCAACGCAACCTTTACTGCAAAAACATCAGAGCCACATCCTGTCGTTCCAACGTCTGCAATCCTGCATCTGCATGATCGCGATTGGGTCTTCGTTCCTGCCAGCGACAATCGTTTTCGTCGCGTGGCTGTGCAGCTTGGAACAGTGCTTCCCGGCAACCGTCAGGAGATCACCTCCGGCATTCAGGGCAGCCAGCAAGTCGTCTCCAACGTCCTGCAGTTGGAAGCAACGCTGGAGGCGCAATGATTCGCAGGATCGTTGACTTCGCTCTCCAGAACCGGCTGCTGATCCTCGCCGTCACGTTGCTGTTGTTCGTATGGGGCGCAATCTCTTTCCATCGTCTGCCGGTGGAAGCCTATCCTGACGTCGCGGATAACTACGTCAACATCATCACGCAGTGGCCCGGTCACTCTGCAGAGGACATTGAAAAGCAGATCACCGTTCCCACAGAAATTCAGATGGCCGGCATACCGCAGATGAAAACGCTGCGTTCCTTCAGCCTCGCCGGCATCTCCAGCATCGTTATGAATTTTGACGATGACTCCACGAACAGTTGGAATCGCGAACGTGTGTTGGAGCGTCTTGGTGGTGTCACGCTCCCCGCAGGACTCACTCCGCAACTGCAAACTGATTGGAGCCCCGTAGGCCAGGTCTACTGGTACACCATCGAAAGCACCAATCCAAGTTACGACGTGATGGAGCAGAAGTCGCTTGAGGACTGGTACGTCGAAAAGCAGTTCAAAAGCGTGCCCGGCGTTGTCGATGTGGCCAGTTTCGGCGGCCTCACGAAGGAGTACCAGATCCATCTGAACCCGGACAAGCTGGTGTCTTACGGCCTCAGCATCGCGCAGGTGGAGCAACAACTCGCCAACAACAACACCAATGCCGGTGGCAGCTTCATTACAGAAGGCACGCAGCAAATTAATGTGCAGGCCGTTGGTTTGTTCCAGACAGTGCAGCAGATTGAAAGCACCGTCATCAAAACGCAGAACGGCACACCGCTGCGTATCCGCGACATCGCTGATGTAGAGCAGGGACCGAAGATTCGTCTCGGCCAGATCTCAAAAACCTATCGAGCGAAGAACGGCAAACTCATCGACATCCCTGACACCGTTGAAGGTGTGCTGCTGCTGCAGAAGGGCGCAGACGCTGATCCTGCACTCAAGGCAATTGAACAAAAAGTAATTGAGCTAAACGGAACACCCGCGCAACCCGCTGTGCCTGCAGGCTGGTTCCACAAGGCACAGCCCGCAATCCCGGCTAAGCCAGGACTGCTGCCACCGGGCGTTCAAATCGTTCCATTCCTTGATCGCAGTGATCTCATCCATCTCACCACGCACACCGTACTGCACAACCTCACGGAAGGCATCATCCTTGTCATCGTCATCCTGATGCTCTTCCTCGGCAATGTGCGTGGAGCCATCATCGTCGCCGTCACCATTCCGTTTGCGCTGCTCTTTGCGTCGATGTGTCTTGACCTCCAACACATCCCCGCCAACTTGTTGTCTCTCGGCGCGCTCGACTTCGGCATGGTCGTTGATGGATGCGTCGTGATGGTGGAGAACATCGTTCGCCATCTTAGTCATCGCGCAGATTCGAGTCTCTCTCCGCAAGAGAAAATTCGCGAGGCCGCACATGAAGTGCAGCGCCCCGTCTTCTACGCCATCGCCATCATCATCACGGCGTATCTCCCCATCTTCACGCTGCAATCTGTAGAAGGCCGCCTCTTCAAACCCATGGCGTGGACCGTGGCATACGCTCTGTTGGGCGCGTTGTTGTTCTCCATGATCGTTGCGCCGGTGCTTGCAAGTCTGCTGTTCCGCAAAGGCGCAAGTGAATGGGACAACCCCGTCGTTGAATTCCTCACGCGCACGTACCGCAAACGTGTACGCGAAGCCATTCATCATCGCAGCATCACAGTAGGCATAGGCGTGGCGGGCCTGTTTCTCGCTATCTTCCTACTTTACAGTGGCGTGCTCGGTTCTGAGTTCCTGCCGCATCTTGATGAAGGCGCGCTATGGGTCCGCGGCTCACTCGCTCCTTCTACAGGACCGGACGAAAGTCTTGCCATCGCCAATCAGGCACGCGTTGCTCTTGCACAATTTCCTGAAGTGACAGAAGTCGTCAGCCAGATCGGTCGTCCTGACGACGGCACAGATTGGACCGGTTTCTTCAACACGGAATACTTCGTGAACCTCAAGCCACGCGATCAGTGGCGTCCCATCTTTCATCAGAACAAGGACGACTTGATCGCTTCCATGAATCAGCAGTTGGATAAGATTCCCGGCGTCATCTGGGGCTTCTCACAACCCATTGAAGACAACATGGAAGAGGCTGTCAGTGGCGTCAAAGGTCAGCTATCCGTCAAAATTTACGGCGACGATCTGAAGACGCTTGAGGCAAAAGGGAATCAGGTCGTCAACGTCATGAGCAAGATTCCCGGTGTCGCTGACATCGGTCTCTTCCGCATCATCGGTCAACCGAATCTCACATTAACCGTGGACCGCGCTGCTGCGGCGCGATGGGGCATCAACGTCGCTGATATTCAGGATGCCATTCAGACTGCAGTTGGTGGCAACGCTGTAAGCCAGGTATTGCAGGGCGAAGCTCGTTTCGACGTTGTCCTTCGCTACCAGAAGCAGTACCGCGATACCGAAGAGGCCATTCGCAACATCCGTCTGCTAGCGCCAACAGGCGAGCGCGTTTCACTGGCGCAACTCACCCACATTCAAACAACCGATGGAGCGTCGGAAGTCTATCGTGAAGGCGAGCAGCGTTACATCGCCGTCAAGTACGGTGTACGTGATCGCGATCTTGGCAGCACTGTTGAACAAGCCATCGACACGGTTCATCGCGAAGTAAAACTACCCACGGGCTACCACTTCGTATGGGCCGGTGAATATGAAAGCAAGCAGCGCGCAGACAAACGTCTTGCCATCATCGTGCCTCTCACTGTGCTGCTCATCTTCATGATCCTTTACATGATGTTCAAGTCGTTCAAATGGGCGTTCCTGATTCTCGTTAACGTTCTGCTGGCGCGTGTCGGTGGCTTGCTTGCGCTGCTTGTCACACACACCAACATCAGCGTGTCGTCCAGCGTTGGCTTTCTCGCGTTGTTCGGTGTGTCCGTGCAGACCGGCGTCATCATGCTCGAATACATGAACCAGCTTCGCGCACGCGGCCATTCCATTGAAGAATCTGCCGTAGAAGGAGCAGTGCTTCGACTGCGACCCATCATGATGACCATGCTCGTCGCTGTATTGGGCCTGCTTCCCGCAGCTCTCTCGCATGGCATCGGTTCCGATTCGCAGCGTCCCTTTGCCATCGTCATCGTAGGCGGTCTCATCTCTGACCTCGTCATGAGCATCTTCCTGCTGCCCACACTTTATGTCTGGATCGCAGGTCCGAACGACGTCTTGCCACAACCCGAAATAGAACCGGATGCAGAACCTATGCCGATCTAGGGGGTGGCAGACATGGGAGCCAGCAGGCTTCCCATTCAACGTAGTGCCTCCTTTTGCTTTTCTCTTCACTCGCTCGTTGGGTGAAGAGAAAAGCATTTTTTTGAGTGCTCGAAAATCTTGTCAAGCCCCTCGCCGCGTAACCCCATTCCCATCAATCATCTGCGGCTGCCGGTAATTCTCCTGAAACTTGCTACACTGAAATCGCACCCGAAAATGTAGCGGACTTGGCTTTGCCCAGCGCAAGCTAAGTCTTTTGTTAAGAAGATTTTGCCTCTAAGTCCTTGCGGCAGACGATTTTGCGGCATACCCCGCAGTTATCTCCCGTAGAATGACGATTTTGCAAAAACAGGGGGGAGGGGGGTACCCCTCCATTCCGGGAGTGCCACAAAAGAAAATGCGCCGACTCGCTGCTGCCTCGCTCGCCCTTCTGCTTCCCATTGCTGCCGTAACGCAGGAAGCTCCCAAGCCCATCCTCGGCTTCACCCCGCAGAGCGCACAGACAGAGCGACAGCTCGAGTCGAAGTTCTTCGCGCTGCCCGACGCAAAGCGCATCTCCACGAACATGCATAAGCTCGCCGGACATCCCCACAACGTAGGTTCGGCTGCGCAGCGCGCCAACGCGGAATGGCTTGTGGGGCAGTACAAGTCGTGGGGTTGGGACGCGAAGATCGAGTCCTTTGACGTGCTCTATCCCACGCCAAAGGTGCGCGTGCTGGAACTGCTCGGCAGCAAGCCCTACAAGGCGAAGTTGGAAGAGCCACCTGTTCCCGAAGATCCGTACACGCAGGACAAGAGCCCCGCAATGCCGCCGTACAACATCTACGCTGTCGACGGCGATGTGACCGCGCCGCTGGTCTACGTGAACTACGGCATGAAGGCCGACTATGAGGAGTTGGAGCGCAACGGCGTCTCCGTGAAGGGCGCCATCGTCATCTCCCGTTACGGCGGCGGCTGGCGCGGACTCAAGCCCAAGCTCGCCTACGAGCACGGAGCAGTCGGCTGCATCATCTACTCCGATCCCGCAGACGACGGCTTCGGTACGGGCGATGCCATCCCGCAGGGTCCCATGCGTCCCGAGTGGGGCGTGCAGCGCGGCTCCGTAGCAGACACCACACTCTACGCAGGTGACCCACTCACTCCCGGCGAACCCTCTGTCCCCGGCGTGAAGCGCCTCGCCATCAAGGACAGCAAGGTCATCATGCAGATCCCCACCATTCCCATCTCGTGGGGCGACGCCAAACCACTGCTGGCCCAACTGGATGGCCGCACAGTGCCCGCCACGTGGCGCGGTGCCTTGCCCTTCACCTACAAGTTCGGTCCCAGCAAGGAGAAGGTTCACCTGAAGGTGGAATCCGATTGGGGAACCAAGCCTGTGCTCGACGTCATCGCCACACTAAAGGGCAGTGAAGAGCCAGAGACATGGGTCGTGCGCGGCAACCACTACGACGGTTGGGTCAACGGCGCGGATGATCCCATCAGCGGCGAGTCTGCCCTCATGGAAGAGCGCGCGCACTGGGTGAACTGCACAAGCAGGGCTGGAGTCCGAAGCGCACCCTCGTCTACGCCGCATGGGACGGTGAGGAACCCGGCCTGCTCGGCTCCACGGAGTGGGCAGAGCGCCACGCCGACGAGCTGACCAAGCACGGAGCTATCTACATCAACTCCGACGAGAACGGCCGCGGCTACTTCGGTGGCAGCGGTTCCCAGAGCTTCGAGCTCATGGTGAACGACGTCACCCGCGAGATGACCGACCCTGAAACCGGCAAGAGTGTATGGGATCGGCAGAAGGCCGCTACCATGACCGGTCGCGGTCGCCGCTCCGGTGGTGATGGCTCCGGCCGCAAGACCATTCCGTTTGGCCCCGCAGGCTCCGGTTCGGACTACGCGGGCTTCATCGACCACCTCGGCGTAGCGTCCATCAACATCGGCTACGGCGGCGAAGACCGTGGAGGCACCTACCACTCCTCCTACGACACACCCTGGCATTGGGACCAGTTCGCCGACAAGGATCAGGTCTACGGCAAGCTGTTCGCCCAGACCGCGGGAACCATCGTCCTGCGCATCGCCAACGCGGATGTCATGCCGTACAACTTCACGGAGCTTGCGCTTACGGTGAAGGACTACGCGGACAACCTCAAGGCTGAGGTGAAGACCATGCAGGCGGAGTCCACCCAACGTGACCGCGCCCTCAAGTCCGGTGCATTCACCCTGGCGAACGACCCGAAGAACTCCCTCACGCCGCCACCCGCGCTGCCCATGCCCCCAACCTACGACTGGACCACTCTGGACTCCGCCATCAGCAAGCTGTCCACTGCATCCACTCGCTACGAGGGACTGGCAGCGAAGGCAGTTGCGCTCTCCCCGGAGAAGCGCAAGGCCCTGAACGACGGTCTGGCAGTGAGCGAGCGCAAGCTCCTCTCCGACGCTGGCTTGCCCGGACGCCCGTGGGTGAAACACCTCATCTATGCCCCGGGAACCTACACCGGCTACGGTGCCAGCACCCTGCCGGGGGTACGTGAGGCCATCGAAGCAGGCCGCTTCGACGAAGCGAAGCAGCAGTTGGATGTTCTGGTGAAAAGCCTGAACGATGAAGCAGACTTCATCGATTCGCTTTCCAGCCAGATCGGTCAATAGACGTATCCAAGCATCATTCAGCGCGGAGAGCGAATCCAAGTCACCAAGCGGTATTGCGTGATGAGGGTAAGCTCTCCGCGTTACCATGTCCGGAGACTCACAAGGGAGAGGTTGGGAGAATATGCAGAAGTCGTGGATGGCAACAATCGTACTGGGTGCATGTAGCATGACTGCGTTTGCCGTGGCACAGAAGCCAGTGAAGGTTGAGTTGAAGGATGCCACTGGCAAGGATGTGGGAACCGTGGAGTTTGCCAAGAAGGGCAAGGCAGTGGACATGAAGGTGTCATTGCATGACCTGCCTCCGGGCGAGCATGGCATCCACGTACATGCGGGTGATGCCTGCACCGCACCGGACTTCGCCAGCGCCAAAGGCCACCTCAATCCGGACAACAAGCATCACGGCTACCAGAATCCCGAAGGTCACCACGCCGGCGATTTCGCCTCCAGCGTGAAGGTGGGTTCTGACGGCAAGGGCAAGGCTACGCTCAGCAATCCGGATATCTCTCTGGACACCGCATCCATGTCGTCCATCTACGGCAAGACCGTGGTGGTACATGAACTGGTAGATGACCAGAAGACTGACCCGGCAGGCGCATCGGGCAAACGCATCGCCTGCGGTGTCATTCCCGCTGCTGCCATGTAAGCAACACATCCTTCGTAGGAACTACCAACTGCGGACTTCGGTCCGCAGTTGGCGTTTATGCCAGTCGCAGACGCGGTAGTTGCATATCCACGGCAGCTGCACACGCCGCATGCCACCCACACATGCCATGCACACCACCGCCCGGAGCCGTAGACGACGAGCACAGATAGACACCACGCAGCGGTGTCCGATGTCGCGTTCGCAACACGATCTGCTTCAGAGTCATGGCGCCACCGGAGATGTCGCCGCCTAACAGGTTCGGGTTCCACCGCTCCATATCGGTAGCAGTGCGCACATGCCGCGCAAGGATGGTGTCGCGGAAACCCGGTGCAAACCGCTCGATCTGTCCCTCGATACGTTGGGTGAAGTCTTCCGTTGACCCGTTGGGTACATGGCAGTATCCCCACGCCGTATGCATACCTGCAGGGGCACGCGCTGCATCGAAGAGGCTGGGTTGCGAGAGAAGGACATAAGGACGATCATTCGCAATGCCATTCCACGCATCGCGTTCGGATGCAGCAATTTCCTCAAAGCTGCCGCCAAGATGCACCGTTCCGGCACGATGCGGAAGTTCGGATTGCCATGGAATCGGCGTAGAGAGTGTCCAATCCACCTTGCACACACCCGGGCTGAGCTGGACATCAGACAGCGACTTCGCCTCCGATTCAGAAAGCGCATCGCCGGCTACGGAGACGAATTGGCGTGGTGTGACATCGAGTAGAAGTGCATCCGTCTTTGGCAGATCACGTAAGGACGCAACCGGATGTTGCAGCACAATCTCTGCACCAAGTTCTTGCAGTAGCGAAAGCATGGCGTTAGCAACATTCTGCGATCCACCCCGTGCAAAGGGCCAACCTGTACCGTGAGCTGCCGCAGCCAATACGAGACCTGCGCCTGCACTTGCTGTCATCTCCAGCGGAACGTTGGCATGTGCAGCGAGACCGGCGAGCAGTGCTTGTGCTTGTGCGGTCTTGAGTTGGATAGCAATGCCATGAGCTGATTGCAGTGCAATCATTCCGAAGCGGGCCATGCGGAATGGGTGACGCGGCACGCGCAACAACGGCGATAACGCATCCTGCAGCAACGACGGCCATGAAGTCAGCAGAGGACGCATCCACTGCCTCCATTGCTCCCCGTCTTTACCTAGTAGCGATGTCGTTGCGTCGATGTCATGCAAAAGTGCTAAAGCGTTGCCGTTGTCTAAAGGATGTGCGACAGGAATATCAGGCTCAATCCATGTGAGCCCATGTTGTTCCAGCGGCAATGTACGGAAGAACGGCGACGCTTTTGCCAACGGGAAGACAGCAGCGCCTACATCATGAATGCAGCCGGGCAACGTCGATGCTTCCGAGCGAAGACAGCCTCCCGCTTGCGGTGCTGCCTCAAAGAGAGTGACATGCACACCAGCACGCGCGAGTGCGATGGCTGCAGCCAGACCATTTGGCCCGCTACCTACAATCGCCGCACTCTCGCTGCTACTCATGCCTTTGATCATTACACTGAATCTATGAGCGCTGTTGCGCCGTATGGAGTGACTGTTGTCCGCTGAAGAGCTTAAGCCTTTCCTTTCGTTCCGCAACGTGAATGTGATGCGTGGCGAACGCACCATCCTTCACGATATCCATCTGGAGATGCGGCGTGGCGAACGTATTGCCATCCTTGGCCCCAATGGATGCGGCAAGAGTACGCTCATCAAGGCCATGACGTCAGAGATCTATCCGCTGGTGCAGCCCGGTATGCACGTGGAGATCTTTGGTCGTCAGCGCTGGGATCTGACGGAGTTGAAACGCAAGCTGGGTGTTGTCACGTCGGAGCCGCCGAGTAAGTCCGCACGTCACACGACATCGTTTGATGCAGTGTTGACGGGCTTCTTCTCCTCCGCAACGCTATGGCCGAATCTCACTGTGACGGAGGAGATGCGGGCACTCGCGACGCTTGCCATGAAGCATGTGGGGGCCGAACAGTTCGCGCAGCAGGAGTTGGGAACTCTCTCGGCAGGACAGCAGAAGCGTGTGATGATTGCGCGTGCCTTGGTGGGCAGTGGCGATACTCCTGAAGAGCGCATGCTGTTAATGGATGAACCATCGAATGCTCTGGATATCGCAGCCCAGGCAGAGTTGCGCAACACCATGCGCAGCCTGGTGCAGCAGGGAACCGGGCTGATCCTGGTAACGCATCACATCGCAGACATCATTCCGGAGATTGATCGCGTGCTGATGATGCGTGACGGACGCATCGTTGCGGATGGATCGCGCGAGGAGATGATCACGGAAGACAAACTTTACGATCTGTTCGGTGTGCGCGTGAACATCACGGAGAAAGATGGTTATTTGCACGCGTGGTAGTTGCTTATAGGGGAAGAAGTAAGGCGGCCCTTTCGGGCGCCTTTGTTATTAGTGATCGGTGCCGGTGAAGGCGATCTGTAATGGAACCAGTTCAGGCTGCTTGATCTTCGCTGGACCAAGCACCGCAACACGAGGCACGGGGCCGCGCAGCATTGCCACTTCGTCGCAAGCGTGCAGCCGCGGACACTTCTGGCAGTCCTTGTAAATCTTGTCCGGCAATGCGGTCCGATCCATGGTGGTGCGGAAACCGTAACGGAAGAAGAAGTCCGGAATACGTGTGAACAGGCAGACAGTCTGCACGCCGTGGTCTTCCGCTTCCTGCAGCAAAGCCTTCAGCAGCATGCCGCCCGCGCCCCGTCCCTTAGCTTCCGGCTTCATGACGATGGAGCGGATTTCTGCCAGGTGTGGCCCGTACAGATGCAATGCGCCGCAGCCGAGGAAGACACCGCCTTCGCTCTCGGCAATATAAAAATCGCGTACATTTTCGCAGATCTCCGCGTACTGGCGGCGCAGCAGCGTGCCGTCGCCGGAAAGCGAGTTGACCAGTTCGAAGATATTGGCCGCGTCCTGCAGGCGCGCCTTTCGAACACTAGCCGAGGGCATGTTGTGTCTCCATCTGGCGCTTGAGTTCTTCAAGCCTCTTTTGCGCCGAAGCGAGTGATTCTTTTACCTGGTGGATGGCCGTGCCGCCAATGACGTCGTGGCAATCCAATGTTGCTTTCAGTGTGATGGCATCGTGGAAGTCGCTGCCAAATTCCTCACCGAACTTCTTCAATTCTTCCACGCTTAGATCATTCAGTTCGCGATTTGTATCGAGTGCGAAACGAACTGCGTTGCCAATCTTCTCATGCGCAGTGCGGAAGGGGACACCCTTGTACACGAGATAAGTCGCTGCAGCCATCGCGTTCAGATAGCCGTGTGTTGCAGCATTCTCCATGCGATCAAAACGGAACTGAAGTGCTGCGGTAAAGGGTGCGAGTAGCGGCAGCATGCCATCCAGTGTTTCCGCAACTTCAAAGGTAGCTTCCTGCGTCTCCTGCATGTCCTTGTTGTAGGCCAACGGAAGTCCTTTGATGATGGTGGCGAAGGTGGTTGCCGCACCAAGCAGGCGACCGCTCTTGCCGCGCACAAGCTCGGTCAGATCGGGATTCTTCTTCTGCGGCATGGCAGAGGAGCCGGTACTGAAGGCTTCCGGGAGCTCGATGAATCCGAACTCAGCGGTTGCATGTAGCGTGATCTCTTCTGCGAAGCGTGACAGATGAAGCCCGATCGTTGCAGCGGTCTGCGCGAACTCCAACGCAAAGTCACGATCACTGGTGGCATCCATGCTGTTCGATGTGGGCGCGGTGAAGCCAAGTTCCTTTGCGGCGATCGTGCGATCCAGCTTCAGCGTTGCGCCAGCGATGGGGCCCGAGCCGAGCGGGCAGAAGTTCATGCGGGCGCGCGCATCCTGCAAACGCGTGATGTCTCGCATGGCCATTTCAAAGTAGGCCATAAGCCAATGCGCTACCAGCACAGGCTCTGCACGCTGCAGATGCGTGTAGCTCGGCATTGCATGTTCGCCGGAAGATTGCGCGAGCAAGAGCAGGGAAGTAGCCCATGCTGCAAGATTCGCAATGGCGCGGTCGATGGCATCGCGAACGTACAGGCGCAGGTCGGTGGCTATCTGTTCGTTGCGGCTGCGGCCGGTGTGCAGCTTCAGCGCAACGATGCCGATGCGTTCCTTCAGTTCCAGTTCCACGAAGTGATGAATGTCTTCTGGAACATCGCTCTTCAGATTCAGGCGCGCATTTGCGAAATCGTCTGAAAGTGAGTCGAGTCCATTCACGATGGACTGCAGCTCAGCATCAGTGAGAATGCCCGCAGCAGCGATGGTCTTTGCGTGCGCCTTGCTGGCTTCGGCTTCCTGCGGCAACAAGCGCCAGTCAAACGGGAAGGAGCGCTGCCACTGCTCGAATGCTTTGTTCAGCGGCTCGCGGAAGCGGCCTGACCACATTTTGTTTGCTTCGTTTGCCATTTACGCTTCTTCCGCACCCTTGAGCTTGGGCATCTCAGAGCCACTGCTCAGTGAGATAAGACCGCTGGCGGCATACGTCGCCAACTTGGCGCGTGTGTCTGTGATGTCCAGGTTGCGCATGGTGAGCTGACCGATACGGTCACGCGGCGAGAACGATGATTCTGTCTTCTCCATCGAGAGACGCTCAGGGGCAAACGTGAGATTCGGGCTCTCCGTATTCAGGATGGAGTAGTCGTTACCACGACGCAGTTCCAGCGTGACTTCGCCGGTAACAGGACGCGCAACCCAACGCTGCGAGGCCTCGCGCAGCATAATGGCCTGCGGATCAAACCAGCGACCCTGGTAGAGCAGACGACCCAGCTTGCGACCGTTTTCGCGGTATTGCTCGATGGTGTCTTCGTTGTGGATGCCGGTGATCAGGCGTTCGTAAGCGATGAAGAGCAGGGCAAGGCCGGGCGCTTCATAGATGCCGCGGCTCTTCGCCTCAATGATGCGGTTTTCGATCTGATCAGACATGCCGAGGCCGTGACGTCCGCCAATGCGGTTGGCTACCAGCATCAGTTCCACGGGGTCGTTATATTCCTTACCGTTTAACGCAACAGGTGTGCCCTCTTCGAAGCGCACACTTACCTGCTCACGCTTCACGTCCACATCGTCGCGCCAGAACGCCGTGCCCATGATAGGCGCAACGATCTTCATGGACGTGCTGAGATGTTCAAGGTCCTTCGCTTCGTGTGTTGCGCCCAGAATGTTTGAGTCGGTAGAGTACGCCTTCTCCGTCGACATCTTGTAATCGAAGCCAGAGCGGATGAGGAACTCGCTCATCTCCTTACGGCCGCCGAGTTCGTCAATGAACGTGGCATCCAGCCAAGGCTTGTAGACCTTCAGATCCGGGTTGACGAGCAGGCCGTAGCGATAGAAACGCTCAATATCGTTGCCTTTGTAGGTAGAACCGTCGCCCCAGATGTTGACGTCGTCTTCCTTCATCGCCGTGACCAGCATGGTACCGGTAACAGCGCGGCCAATAGGCGTGGTGTTGAAGTAAGTGACGCCGGCAGTGGTCACATGGAATGCACCGGACTGCAATGCGGCGATGCCTTCGCGAACAAGCTGCGCGCGGCAATCAATGAGCCGTGCCTTCTCCGCGCCGTACTCCAGCGCCTTGCGCGGGATCGCGTCGTAATCGGATTCATCCGGCTGTCCCAGATTCGCGGTGTAGGCATAGGGGATTGCACCCTTCTGCTTCATCCAATGCAGAGCGGCGGAGGTATCCAGACCACCGGAGAAAGCAATGCCGACCTTTTGGCCGGTGGGAAGCGATTCGAGAATGACGGACATCAGTGGGGCCTTTCGTGCGGTGTTGCCAGCGTGTGACAGCCCGGCAACGCTTTGTGCAACGTGCCGGGCCTGAATCTTTCCGGGAACTTTAGTGTAAGTCAGCGGCTGCAAATGTGTTGCAGCCGCTGACAGGTTTTATGCGAGGGTGCGGCGGCGCTTGCCGTTTACACCGCGGTCGCGGGGAATGCGCTTCGCTCCGCCCAGCAGCATCAGCAGCAGCGATTTCTGCGCGTGCATACGGTTTTCTGCCTGGTCAAAGACCACCGACTGCTCACTGTCGATGACCGCATCCGTCACTTCCTGACCACGATGTGCGGGAAGACAGTGCATGAAGATTGTGTGATCGGTAGCGTGTGCCATCAGCGCTTCATTCACTTGGTAAGGCTTGAAGATGGGCGTGCGCTTGGTGGTTTCGTTTTCCTGGCCCATGGAGATGCAGACGTCGGTGTAAATCGCGTCGGCACCCTCTACGGCCTTGATGGGATCATGTGTCAGCGTGATGGTTGCGCCAGTATCTTCGGCAATGGCCATCGTCTTGTGAATGATCTCCAACTTCGGTTCGTAGCCTTTGGGAGTTGCGATGGTCATGTGCGCGCCCAGAAGAGCGCCGCAGAGCATCAACGAATTGCATACATTGTTGCCGTCACCAACATAGGTGAACTTCACGCCTTCTGCTGTGCCAAAGCGCTCCTCAATCGTCATGAAGTCGGTAATGGCCTGGCAGGGATGTTCGTAATCGCTGAGTGCATTGATGACGGGGACCTTGCTGACTTCTGCGATCTCGGTGACCGTTTCATGCGCGTAGGTACGCAACACAATTACGTTCATCCAGCGCTCAATGTTGTGCGCGACATCCGAGAGGGACTCACGCTCACCCAGTGGTGACTGCGTCTGATCGTAGAAAATTGCGTTGCCGCCAAGCGTGTTGATGGCTGCTTCAAACGTAAGGCGTGTACGAAGCGATGCCTTCTCAAAGATCAGCACCATCTGCTTGCCATCCAGCGCGTGCTTGAAGTCTTCCGGATGCGCCTTGACTGCATGTGCCAGTTCCATAATGGCGGCAAGTTCCTGCACGGAGAGGTCGCTCATGGAGCAGAGATCGCGTCCGCGCAGGCTCTTTGCTGCTTCCGTGAAACCTGCGTCGGATTGAATTCCGAGCGCAACCTTGGGCTTCGGCATATCGATTACATCGGAAGCGCCTGAAGTGCTTCCCATAACAACAGTTTTGCTACCCATGGACCTGTTCCTCGGCGAGTGCGGCTTGTGCCGTCTCAGCATCTGCAATGAGGCTGCTCAAGGCAGCAATCGTTTCGTCAACATCTGCCTTCGTAATCAGATAGGGAGGAAGGAAGCGCAGGACTGTCTCGCTGGTGCGGTTGATCAGGATGTGTCGTTCAAACAACATCTTGTCTGCGACCTCTTTTGCGATTTCAGCCGACTTCATCTCAACACCGATCATGAATCCAGCACCGCGCACTTCCACCACGCTGTCGTGTTCCGCAGCCAGCGTGCGAAGCTGCGCGATGAAATAATCACCCACTTCGGTTACATGCGTGAGAAGACGCGACTGCTGAATCTCGTCAATCACGGCAATCGCAACAGCGCATGCCAGCGGTCCGCCACCAAAGGTGGTGCCGTGCATGCCCGGCGTAATCGCGCGTGCTGCTTCTTCCGTGCATAGCATCGCGCCCATCGGCAGACCACCTGCAATGGGCTTGGCCAGCGTGGTGACATCGGGTTGAATGCCGTAGTGCTGGTACATCGTCCACTTGCCGGTACGTCCCATGCCGCTCTGAATTTCGTCGCAGAGCAGCAGAGCACCGCTGTTGTCACACAGCTCGCGTGCAGCCGCGAGGAACTCCTTCGAAACGGGGTGAATGCCACCCTCGCCCTGGAGGCATTCCAACGCAATAGCGCATACGTTCTCATCAAATGCCGCGCGCAGTGCGTCCACGTCGTTGAATGGAACGAAGATCACGTCCGGCATCACCGGGTTAAACGGCTCGCGATACTTCTGCTTGTGCGTCGTTGCAACGGAACCCATGGTGCGGCCGTGGAAGCTGTGTTCCATAGCGATGAAGCGCGTGCCGATGGTCTTTCCTTCTGCGCGCAAAACACCTGCGTGCGCACGCGCCAGCTTCAGCGCGGCTTCCCATGCTTCCGTGCCGCTGTTGCAGAAGAAGACGCGGTCCATGCCGGTGATCTCTGTCAGCTTGACTGCAAGCGTGGCTGTGCCTTGGTGATAGAAGAGATTTGACGTATGCAGCAGCGTTGCAGTCTGCTCGTGTATGGCCTTGGTGATCGCGGGATGGCCGTAGCCAAGCGCAGAAACACCGATGCCACTCAGTAAATCCAGATATCGGTTCCCAGCATCATCGAACAGGTGCACGCCTTCGCCGCGCGTGAGGAGAATAGGGTGGCGGTCATAGGTCTGAAGCAGGAGCTTCTTCTCCGCGGCCTGGGTAGCAACAAGGTTCATGTCTGCTGCGCCTCCGTTGATGATTGAGTTGTCGTGCTCGGTGAAATTGTTCATGCGACCATGACCTCCGTTCCGTCATTCACACGCGAACTGATCAGATCCGGCAATACCTTTGCCGCTTCTGCAGGTAGGATGCGAACGCGCTTCACGCCAGCCAGAAGGGCATCGCGACACGCATTCAGTTTTGGCAGCATTCCGCCGGAAATGACGGCTTGTTTCTCAAGCTGCGGAATCTCTTTGAGCGAAAGCCAGCGCATTACCTGGCCGTCCGCGCCCTTCACTCCCGGGACATCCGTAAGGAAGATCAGCGCGTCGGCTTTCGTCGCAGCAGCCGCTGCGCTCGCCATTTCATCGGCGTTGATGTTGTAGTACTCGCCATCGAAACCAAGCGCGATAGAGCTAATGACGGGCACTGCGCCCATCTTCCAGATAGCTTCCAGCCAACGCGGATCAGTCGCCGCGATCTCGCCAACAAAGCCAAGGTCTGGTGTGGTCTTCTTCTTGCGTGCGCGGAACACATGTCCGTCGCCACCGCAGATGCCAACCGCAGCCTGTCCCTGCTGTCCCAGCGACGCTACCAGCGACTTATTGACGCGGCCCGCCAGCACCATCAGCGCAGCGTCGCGCGTCTCCGCGTCGGTCACACGCAGACCGCTGATAAATTCACTCTTCTTGCCCAGCGCCTGCAGCGTCTTCGTTAATTGAACGCCACCACCGTGCACAATTGCCACCTGATGCCCGTCCGCAACCAGCTCCGCGATGGCCTTGCCAATCGCATGCAGCAGTTCCGGCTTCTCCAGAGCGGCACCCCCAAGCTTTACGACATACTTCACAGGAGTCCCTCCGATTCCTTCCAACCACACATCACATTCAAGTTCTGTACAGCCTGTCCGGACGCACCTTTAAGCAGATTGTCCAGGCAGGAAACAACAACGAGCCGCTTACCATCCGGCGCAAGCTCAAATCCGATATCGCAATAATTCGTTCGCGCCACATGCTGAATCTGCGGCAGATCACCTGCGCGATGCACTCGCACCATCGGGCTGCCTGCATAGAAGTTGCGAAGTACAGGTTCCACTTCGGCAGCGGATTTCTTCTCGTTCAGCCTTAGATAGATGGTCGAAAGAATGCCGCGTGGAATCGGCAGCAGATGCGGCGTGAACTGAATCTGATCGCTGCTCAATCCAAGCTGCTCCAGCAATTCACCCGTGTGCCGATGTCCGAAAACTGCATACGCCGAAAGATTGTCTGCGGCATACATGAAGTGCGTCTTTGCCGTTGGTGCTTTGCCCGCGCCGCTGACACCACTCTTCGAATCGCACACAATCCCATGGTCCAGATCGACAATTCCGGCGCGAACAAATGGAGCAACAGCGAGGATGATGCTGGTGGAATAGCAACCGGGGTTGGCTACAAGGCGTGCCTCCCGAATCTCGTTCCGATGCAGCTCCGGGGAACCGTAGACAGCTTCTTCCTGCAGCTTTGCAGCAAGCACGGGATCTGCATCATGCAGCTTGTACACTGCCGCATTCGCTGCGTTGTGCAAACGCCATGCGCCAGAAAGATCAATGACGCGGATACCAGCTTCAAGCGCGGCCGGAACCCACTCTCGCGACTGCTCATGCGGCGTCGCAAGAAACAAAATTTCAGTGCCGCTGTCACGCAGCGTCTCCCATGTGAAGGGAACTACCGCGGGCGCACCGATCCCGTTCTGCGCAATGTGCGGATGCAGATCGTAAACAGTGGGGCCGTCAGCCTCAGAACCCATGCGACCCAGGAAAATCGGCTGCGTCTCGCGCAGGCGCGGATGGTTTAGCAGCAAACGTGCAAGTTCGCCACCAGCATAACCAGTAACACCTGCAACAGCGGTGCGAACGGTAGGACGTGGGAGCTTCGCCAGTGTAGCCAGCGGCTCCGTTTCATACAGTGCTGTGCTCATCCGATCAACTCTTCCATGCGCGTTTTCAGCGCGGCAGCGCCTTTTGTATCGGCGCATATGACAAGGACCGTATCGTCGCCGGCAATCGTACCCAGCATTTCCGGCCAATCTTCGTAATCCAGTGCTGCGGCCACGGGCTGCGCTCCACTGGTGCGTGTGATCAGAACAAGAAGATTTTGAGCCTGTTTTACTTCCAGCCCAAAGTTGAACAGCGTTTCCTTGATGCCGGGGTCGTCATCTTCTTCATCCAGATCGCCAGGAAGCGCATATCCATTCGGTCCCTTGTAGACGCGAAGCTCGTGGAAATCGCGCGACAGAGTCGCCTGCGTCACGGTGAACCCGCGCTTCTGCAGCTTCTTGCGGAGCTCGTCCTGACTGACGATTGCGGTCGTCACCAGAAGCTCGCGAATTGCTGATTGGCGCTGCTGTTTCATGAAGATGCCTCACACCCGAAGAAGATAGCTGCCGTTGACCTGTGGTGGGGGCGGTAGCGAGAGAAATTCAGAGCCGTCTCCCGGCTATGCATTGGATGCATGGCGTAAATTCGCCGATGCATAAGTATGCATAAACATGTATAAATATACAGAGCCCTACCAGTCAAGACTTCCCGTTGTGCATTTCTGCCGCTTCCGCGGGAAATGGTTAGGCACCCTTACAGAAAGACTGCGTTTCCGCTATCCGGCGGTGTTTTTGCGCAGTAGAATGAGCTATGGCCACCCAGATTTTGCCGACCCGTTCTGAGGTCACGAGTGCCTGTCGTCCTGTGCGCTCGCTTGTCGACCCTCGCTTTGACCACGACTCCTGTGGTGTTGGATTTGTTGCGGATTCCGGAAATAAACCGTCGCATAAGGTGCTCGCAGACGCACTGACGGCACTTGCCCGCCTGGCTCA
Source organism: Terriglobus sp. ADX1 (assembly GCF_036877645.1). Taxonomy (NCBI): domain Bacteria; kingdom Pseudomonadati; phylum Acidobacteriota; class Terriglobia; order Terriglobales; family Acidobacteriaceae; genus Terriglobus; species Terriglobus sp. ADX1. The sequence continues at coordinate 31,047 of NZ_JAEDXV010000007.1, read as the reverse complement.
CCGTGGCGCTGTTGCTGCGGATGGCAAGAGCTCCGATGGCGTGGGCATTATGACGACGGTTCCGCGTGCGCTTTTGTTGGCTGCTACCGGCGTTGTGCTTGCCGAAGAGAAGCCGCTGGGCGTTGGTGTGGTTTTCGTCAATGAGAAGGGTGCCAATACTTGTGCTGTGCTGGAAGCATGCCTGCTGGAGCAGGGCCTCACGGTACTTGCATGGCGCGATGTTCCGGTAAAGCCGGAAGTGTTGGGCGAGATTGCACTGGGAACGATGCCGGAGATTCGTCAAGTGTTGGTGACGGCGGATGTTGAGGATCTGGAACGCAGCCTGTATCTGGCGCGCAAGAGTTTTGAACGGAAGTTTGAGGCGGGCGAAACATCCGGTTACGTCGCTTCGCTTTCCACAAACAAGATTGTTTACAAGTCCATGTGCAGCGGCCGTTTGCTGCCGGAGTTCTTTCCGGACCTGCAGGATGCCGCGTATGTAACGCCGTATGCTCTGTTTCACCAGCGTTATGCAACGAACACCACGCCTGCATGGCATCGCGCACAGCCGGGTCGGATGCTTGCGCACAATGGCGAAATCAATACCGTCTGGGGCAACCGTGCTCGCATGGAAGCGCGTTATTCCACGCTGCCTGCAGAGTGCCAGCCCATCCTGACGAAGGACGGCACAGATTCCACATCGCTGGATGAAACCGTGGAACTGTTGACGCGCAATGGCTACACCATTGCCGAAGCAATCCGTGTACTGCTACCGCCTGCGGTGACCAATCGTGAATCGGCCTTTCTGAAGTACCACCGCGACACCATGGAACCGTGGGACGGCCCTGCGGCGCTTGGATTTGCCGACGGCCGCTATGTAGGCGCTGCGCTGGACCGCAATGGTCTGCGTCCCAGCCGCTATGCCATTACGACGGATGGCCTCGTTGTTGCAGGCTCCGAAGCCGGTCTGGTGGATATCGATCCGGAAACGGTGCTTCACAGCGGACGTCTTGGTCCTGGTCAGATGCTGGTCGTCGATCTTGAGGCGAAGAAGATTTACGAGAACGACCAGTTGCTGGACCTGTTCGATGAAGACGGTTCCTACGCAGCACTGATCGACGATCTGACGATTTCGGCAGAGTGGGTTGACCTGCCTCCGACGGATTTTGATGCCATTGCCCGCGCGCAGAAGAAGTTCGGTTACACGAAAGAAGATGTGCGCATGATCCTGGCGCCGATGGCGACGGATGGCAAGGATGCAGTCTGGTCCATGGGCGACGACACGCCGCTGGCCCCGCTGGCGCGCACGCCGCGTCCCATCTACGCCTACTTCCGTCAGCGCTTTGCGCAGGTGACGAATCCGGCAATCGATCCTCTGCGTGAGGCCATCGTTGTCTCGCTGCACACACGCCTGGGACCGTGGTCGCACATGCTGGACAAGCACGCCACGCTGCCCGGCATGTCGCTCGTGTCGCCGTTCCTTTCGGTGGGCAAGCTGCATGCGCTGCGTCAGGGCAAGTATCCGCACAATGACACTCTCCGTCTGCGCGAGTTGAGATGCGTCTTCAACAAAGATTTCTCGCTGCAGGTCGGCATTGAAGCGCTGTGTACCAACGCTGTGGAGTTGGTTGGCGCCGGTGTTGAGATCCTGTTGCTGAGCGATCGTTACGCAGATGCGAACAATCTGCCCATCCCGATGGCTATCGCTGTCAGCGTGGTGCATCACGCACTGGTGAAGGCTGGACTGCGCACTGCCGCTGGTATTGCGGTCGAAGCAGGCGATGTGCGCGATGTCCATCATGCTGCTGTGCTCATCGGATATGGCGCAGGTGCAGTGTGCCCGTGGCTTGCGCTGGAGACAGCACGTGCAACGGCAGGTGCAGACGGCGATCCGAAGATTCCGGAAGTAAAGATGTTGAAGGCCTTCGATGCCGGTCTGGCAAAGATCATGTCGAAGATGGGCGTGAGCGTGGTTGACAGCTACCGCGGAGCGTATCCGTTCGACATTCTTGGCCTGGGCAACGAGGTTGTAGACCGCTGCTTCCCGAACACTCCTGCACCCATTGGCGGCATCGGATTTGCTCAGATTGAACACAGCATTCGTCAGAACTGGGGAGCACCTGTATCGGATGAGCTTCAGGCGAAGGTTGACCTGCCAGATTATGGCTGGGTGAAGTTCCGCAAGGCAGATCTTGCGGAGCCGCACGCATGGGCGCCGTCGCATGTGAAGGCTCTGCAATCCGTCGTGGGGTCGGCTCGCAACGTGGCTCTTCCGGAAGACCCGGCGAAGGCTTTCCAGATCTACTCGTCTGCAGTGGACTCCAGCAATGAACCCACGGTGCTGCGTGAGCTTCTGGAGATCTCTCCGGCGGGTGCGGAACTGCCGTTGGATAAGGTGGAGCAGCCTTCCTCGATGTACAAGCGCTTCATCGCTTCCGCGATGTCACTTGGTTCGCTGAGCCCCGAGGCGCACACCACCATCACCATTGCGATGAACACGCTCGGCGGTAAGAGCAACACGGGTGAAGGCGGCGAAGACTCTGACGTCTACCGTACGCATCCGGGCAATCGCCGTGTGCCGCAGCCGGGTGAGGCTTCTGCATTCGTGAACAAGCCTGCGCAGGGTGGCGTTGCGGTTGCTGAGCCGATGGTTGAAGCTCCCGCGATCCATTCGCTGCTGAACAACCGCATCAAGCAGGTAGCCAGCGGACGTTTCGGCGTCACCGCGGAATACCTTGCTCACGCGGAAGAGATTGAAATCAAGGTGGCGCAAGGAGCCAAGCCAGGTGAAGGCGGTCAGCTTCCCGGTCATAAGGTATCCGGTCTCATCGCGCGTCTGCGTCATGCGCAGCCGGGGGTGCCGTTGATCTCGCCGCCGCCGCATCACGACATCTACTCCATTGAAGATCTGGCAGAACTGATCCACGATCTGAAGCGCGTGAACAAGCGGGCGGCAGTGGGTGTGAAGCTGGTTTCAAGCTGTGGTGTAGGTACAGTTGCAGCGGGTGTCGCGAAGGCATATGCCGATTACGTAGTCATCGCCGGAAACGTCGGTGGCACAGGCGCTGCGGCATTGTCGTCCATCAAGTACGCGGGCAATCCGTGGGAGCTTGGTCTGGCTGAAGCACAACAAACGCTGATGGCAAACGGCATGCGTGGACGAGTTCGTCTGCGTACAGACGGCGGCTTGTCTACGGCACGCGATGTTCTGATTGCGGCTTTGCTCGGTGCGGACGAATACGCCTTCGGTACAGCGGTTCTCGTGGTGCTGGGTTGCGATATGGCGCGTCAGTGCCACCTGAACACCTGCCCCACGGGCATTGCTACACAGAAGCCGGAGCTTCGCGCGCGTTTCCGTGGCAAGCCGGAGCATGTGGTGCGTTTCTTCCAGCAGCTTGCAGGCGATCTGCAGCAGTTGCTGGCGCGCTACGGCCTCGCATCCATTGAGGACGCGATTGGACGTGTCGACCTGCTGCAGCAGGTACGTGCTGACGGCGGTCTGGATCTGTCGCCGATGCTGGCACAGGTGGGCGAAGGTCCGCGCAAGTGGGCTGGCATCCGCAACGATCGTCCCGAGAGCCGTCCGGCTCTGGATGAGCCTTGGGTGGAACCAGCGCTGGCAGCAGTTGTGGAAGGCAAGCCGTACGAGGTCACAGATAGGATTGCCAACCGCGACCGCGCTGTGGGCGCTCGTATTGCCGGTGAGATTTCCGTTCTGCGTGCAAAGGCGGAATCGCCGATGCCGGTGCCGGAGATCAACATCAACCTAGTCGGCACTGCGGGCCAGAGCTTTGGCGCATTCGCCGTAGAAGGCATGCACCTGAAGCTGACCGGCGAAGCCAACGACTTCGTCGGTAAGGGCCTCAGCGGTGGCGAGATCGTCATCCGCGCGCGGGGTATGGCGGTTGGCAGCGGCGGTCATCACGTGGTCCTGGGTAACGTCGCTCTCTACGGTGCAACTGCAGGCAAGCTGTTTGCTGCGGGCTATGCAGGCGAGCGTTTCGCGGTGCGTAACTCCGGCGCAACGGCAGTCGTTGCAGGCGTGGGTGATCACGGCTGCGAGTACATGACGGGTGGTACGGTCGTCGTTCTCGGCGAAATCGGTATGAACTTCGGCGCAGGTATGACCGGCGGCATCGCGTGGATTTACGACGTGGATGACACCGTTCTCTCGCAGACGCGTTACCACGCAGAATTCCTGCAGGCGGTTCCGTTTGCAGAGGTCGATGCGGAAGCGCAGGCGCAGCTGAAAGTGCTACTGGAAGAGCATGCCGAGAAGGCAGGCAGCACGCGCGCAGCGCGTATGCTGGCAGACTGGCCGGCTTACTCTGCAAGGTTCCTCCGCATGGTGCCATTGCCGCAGGCCTGAGTCACTTGATAAACAAACGAAATGGATCCGGGTTAGCCGGATCCATTTTTTCTTCAAGAACACTTTCATGAGGTGAAGAGAGATCATCGTATCCACGCGCGACAGGCGTGGATACGATGATTTGTCGTCCAACCCTACAGAAGGTTTTCTGCTTCCATGTAGGATGACCGTTGGGCTGCTACATGCCCTGTTGGGAGATGCATGGACCTGCGTACGCTGAACGACGTTTTCCTGAAGGCCACATCGCGCGGCCGTGAGCGCGCCATCCTTACACCCGTTGGTGAACAGTGGGAGGCTATCTCCTGCGACGCCCTGTATTGGCGCACGAGGCGCCTGGCTGCATGGATGCAGTCACAGGGCATTGCAAAGGGCGATCGCGTTGGCCTCATCGCGGAAAATCGCTGGGAATGGGCTGTAACAGATTTTGCATCGCTCGCCATTGGCGCCATCGACGTTCCCATGTTCCCCACGCTAACGCCAGATCAAACGCGAGCACAGCTTGCCGATAGCGGCGCGAAGATTGTCTTCGTCTCCACGCAGGACGCTGCCAAGAAAGTTGTTGGCACAGGATTCGCGGGGACGGTCGTGGTAATGGATGGTGGAGAAATCGGCATCCCCTTTGGCGACCTTGTTGCCGGCGAAGAATCATCGGATCGCGATGCTGCATTTGATCAAGCTGTAGCATCCGTGCAGCCGGAAGACATCGCCACCATCATTTACACGTCAGGGACCACAGGCGATGCGAAGGGTGTCGTGCTGTCGCACGGCAACATCGCCTCAAATCTGTCGATGACCACGGAGCTATTCCGCTTCGGCGCGGATGACCTGATGGTGTCGTTCCTTCCGTTGTCGCACGTAACGGCGCGGCATATTGATTACTTGTTCTATGCGGAGAATGTCACGCTCGCTTATGTCAGCCGTCCAGAGCGAGTGCTGCCTGCAATGGCTGCGGTGAAGCCAACGATTTTCGTCGCAGTACCGCGCGTCTACGAACGCGTGCGTCAATCGGCTGAGGGCAAAGCGCTAAAGGCTGGTGGCCTGAAAGCGAAGATCTTCCAGTGGGCCATCAAAACTGGTGCAAAGCATCGTGATGAAGTGGCGCAGATGCAGGGCGAACCCTCTTCGCTGGCATGGAAGATTGCGAGCAAGCTGGTGTACAGCAAGCTGCGCGAGGCCTTCGGTGGACGCGTGAAAGTGTTTGTCGCTGGTGGTGCTCCGCTCGGCATTGACCTGGCGCAGTGGTTCGCTTCGGCAGGCATCCCTATTCTCGAAGGCTACGGGCTTACGGAGACCTCTCCGGTTATCGCCGTCAATCTGCCAGGACGCAATAAGCTTGGCACGATCGGACCGAAGCTGAACAACATTGATGTGCGCTTCGCAGAGGACGGCGAGTTGGAAGTTCGCGGTCCCAGTATCTTCCAGGGCTATTGGCAGAAGCCAGAGCAGACGGCAGATGTGATGGATGGTGAGTGGTTCAAGACTGGCGATATCGGCAAGATCGACTCCGAAGGCTTCCTTTCCATCACGGATCGTAAGAAGGAGTTGATCAAAACTGTTGGCGGCAAATTCATTGCGCCTCAGCCCATTGAGAACAAGTTGAAGGTATCGTCCTTGATCGGGTTTGTTGCGTTGCAGGGCGATAAGCGAAAGTACGTTGCCGCGATTGTCTCGCCGAATTTTCCCGCACTCGAAGAGTGGGCGAAGGAGCAGGGAATCACTGCTACCGATCGCAAGACATTGATTCACGATGAAAAAGTGATTGAGCGTTATCAGAAAGAGTTTGATCGCGTGAATCAGGAAGCGTCGCCTTGGGAGAAAGTGAAACGCTTCCGACTGGTTTCTGATGAATGGACGGTAGACGGCGGCGAAGTGACGCCCAGTTTGAAGTTGAAGCGCCGTGTTGTGGCTGCCAACTATGCAAAAGAGATCGAGTCCATGTATAGCGGTGCGGACCTCGATTAGAGCTGTAGTCGGTGTCGGGGACTCGGTAACCGACACAGCTAAAAGAATTTGCTTGTACCTAAGCAGGGAAAGGGGTACAAGTATGGGGCCGGGAAGCTGTGACTTCCCGCGAATCCTAAATTCCCCTGGAAGAAACCATGCCGAACGCCGCAGAAACAGCCATTCGCGAAGTCATGGATATCCGTCAGGCTGCTGGGTATCTGGGAATCAGCAGCGACACGCTGTACCGCTACGCGTCAGAGGGATTTGTGCCCGCATTCAAACTGGGAAACCGCTGGCGGTTTAAGAAGACCTTGCTGGATACATGGATGGATCGCCAGTCGGGCGTCGTTGCGCCAGAACCGGTGATGGTAAAGCCGGAAAGCAAGAAGCCAGCGCGTTCCGCAAAATAGGTCAGGCAGGTTGCAGCGTAAGCAGCGTCAATTCCGGTGGGCAATTAAATCGAAATGGCAGGTGCATGCAACCAAGCCCACGGTTGACGTAGACCTGCATCGCCGAAGAACCCACCTGATGTAAATCTTCTACGTATTTCTCACCCATGGCAGGTAGAAGAAGTGCTGGCAGGAAGGGAAGTCGAACTTGCCCACCGTGCGTGTGCCCCGCCAGCATTAAGTCAACGACATAGTTCTGTGAGGCAACCGTATCGGCGAAGTCCGGTTCATGTCCCAGCAGAATGATCGGTTCGTTCAGCTTTCTTTGTGGAATGGCAAGCGAGAGGTTTGGAATATCAAAATAAGCATCCGCAACGCCTGAAATCCATATCTTTTCACCGCGCTTTTCCAATGCGGTGAACTGGTTTATCAAGACTTGGAGGCCATTTCGACGTAATGCGTCGGCCACTTGCTCCTTAATGAGGACATCATGATTACCGAGAGAGCAAAAACGAATCGGGCACGTAAGCGTCCCCAGTATCTCCGCGCATGCATAAGCATTGGGAATAACTATATTGGGCTGGTCTCCTCTGGTCGTAACGAAATCGCCTGTGAGTGCCACCATGTCGGGCGCAAGCGAATTCACACGCTCGACGGCATGACGGACAAAGAATGATTCGTCATAGTCATGAAAGTGGAAGTCGCTGAGTTGTGCAATGCGGAAGCCGTGAAAGGGAGCAGGCAGATTGCGGATATAAACCGTGCGTTCCACGGTCATCAGCATGTGTCTTTCAATCTCGCCGGAGTAAACGGCTAGACCGCCCACAGTAAGCGTGGCTCCCGCGAGAAAGCGCCGTCGCGTAAGGTTTCCAGTTGCGCTCTTCCGCGAGGACATACGCAATGATACCGGCTCTGCCATACGACAGGGAAACGCTCGGCATCGTATCCTAAAGAAGATGATGCATCGCGGACGTATCCGCCAGCTTGCGCAGGAGTTGCGACGCCGCTCCCTACCATCGCTGCTGGTAACGCACCTTCCTGATGTCCGTTATCTGACGGGCTTCACAGGATCGAATGCTGCACTGGTGGTTGTGGCAGAGCCGCGCATGTCTGCGCGCTTGTTTACCGACGGCCGCTATACCGTGCAGGCTAAACGCGAAGTGCAGGGCGCGACCGTTCGTATCGCCCCCAAATCCGCACTTGCGGAAGCATGCGGTTGGGCTGGACAGCATGCGGCTCAGTGCGGCTTCGATCGCACGCAGACCACGGTGGCTTCTCTGGCTGCGATGAAGAAAGCCGTAGGGAAGAGAGGCTTCTTCGTTCCCGCAGATGGGCTGGTTGCAGCATTGCGAGTGGTTAAAGATGCCGCCGAAATGGATTGCATGCGTCAAGCAGCTTCGTTGACGTGTTCGCTTTACGAAGGCCTGCTCGGTTGGATCGAGCCGGAAATGCGGGAGCGCGAGGTTGCCGCCGAGCTGGAATATCGCGCGCGGTTGGCCGGTGCAGAGGCGATGAGCTTTGAGACGATTGTGGCTGCGGGCGAGCGTAGCAGCCAGCCGCACGCGAGGGCCACAGAAGCAAGAATTGCTCCCGGTGATCTGGTCACGCTGGACTTTGGCATTGTGCTGAATGGCTACTGCTCGGACATGACCCGCACCTTCGCGATTGGATATGGTGAAAAGCCGGTTCCATCACGCTGGAAGCAACGTTGGACAGAGCAGCGAGAAATCTTCGAAGCGGTTCTCGCGGCGCAGCAGGCGGCTGTGAATGCTGTCCGTGCGGGTGTTGCTTGCGGTGAGGTGGATCGTGCGGCGCGGTCGGTTTTGGAGGGGGCGGGGTATGGGAAATACTTCACCCACTCCACCGGACACGGCGTCGGACTGGAGATTCATGAGGTTCCTCGGGTAGGGAAAGATAGTAAAGACGTTCTGAAGGCCGGAACCGTGATTACAATCGAACCCGGGGTGTATCTGCCCAGACGCTTCGGCGTGCGCATCGAAGATTCTGTGCTGGTCACGGAAGATGGCGCCGAGGTTCTGACCCCGGTGCATAAAGGCTGGATGGAACTGTAGCGCGGCAATGAATGCCGAGAGCGCAAGGCAGGCATAAGGAAGATGATGGAACAGAACGATTTGCAGGAACTTCGCGAGCTTGTGTCCTTCTTGAAGGACAATGGCATCGCCGAATTTGATCTTCACCGCGGCGAGCAGCATGTCCGCATCAAGTTTTCGCAGCCCGCTGCTCCGATCGCATTTGATCCGGCGCAGTTTGCGCACTTTGCGGCGGCTCCGCATGTGGCCCCGGCACCGGTCGCGACTGCACCGCTGGCTGCTCCTGCGCCGACAGCACCTGCTGCCCCTGCAGAGGTGCTGCACGAGGTAAAGTCGCCTATCGTGGGCACGTTCTATGAGAGCTCGGCTCCGGGTTCTGCGCCATTCGTGAAGGTGGGTGACACCATCTCTGTCGGCCAGGTGGTTTGCATCGTGGAAGCCATGAAGCTGATGAACGAGATCGAGAGCGACATCGCTGGCGAAGTGGTGAAGATCCTCACTGAGAACGGTAAGCCCGTGGAATACGGTCAGCCGCTGTTCGCGGTACGGCCGCGGTAAGGACGTGGGCATGTTCAAGAAGGTCCTGATCGCAAACCGTGGCGAGATTGCGCTGCGGGTTATCTCGGCTTGCCGGGAGCTTGGCATCCGTACGGTGGCCGTGTACTCCGAAGCCGACCGCAACAGCCTCCACGTCCGCTTTGCGGATGAGGCTATCTGCATTGGTCCTCCGCGTTCCGCGGAGAGCTACCTGAACGTTCCTGCCGTTATCTCCGCTGCGGAGATTGCCGATGTGGACGCGATTCATCCTGGTTACGGACTGTTGAGCGAGAACGCTAACTTTGCTGAGGTGTGCCGCGCGAGCAATATCAAGTTCATCGGACCGCGTCCGGAAGTGACGCGCATGATGGGTGAGAAGTCCACCGCGCGGCAGACGATGAAGGCGGCTAACGTGCCTATCCTGCCGGGGTCCGATGGTGTTATCGGGTCGGTGGAAGAGGCGTTGCAGTGGGCTGCTGATGTGCGTTACCCGGTGATCCTGAAGGCTGTGGCTGGCGGCGGCGGACGCGGTATGCGTATTGTCCGTTCGGCCGAAGAGCTTCCCGGACTGTACAACCAGGCATCGACCGAGGCGCTGAACGCCTTCGGCAATGGTGACCTGTACATGGAGAAGTTCATCGAGCGTCCACGCCACATCGAGTTCCAGGTGTTGGCCGACGAGCATGGCAATGTGATGTCGCTGGGCGAGCGTGAGTGCTCTATTCAGCGTCGTCACCAGAAGCTGATCGAGGAAGCTCCGTCGCTGCAGATTACGCCGGAGATCCGTGCGCGTCTTGGCGGTGTGATTGAGCGTTCGCTGCGTGAGATCGGTTACTGGAACGCTGGCACGATCGAGTTCCTGATGGATGAAGATGGCGAGATCTACTTCATCGAGATGAACACGCGTATCCAGGTGGAACATCCGGTGACGGAGTTGATCACGGGCATTGACCTGGTGAAGGCTCAGTTGCGCATTGCATCAGGTGAGAAGCTGCCCGATATTGTTCCGGCTCGTCCGACGATCAATGGTCACGCGATCGAGTGCCGCATCAACGCTGAGCATCCGGAGAAGTTCACTCCTTCTGCGGGCAAGATCACGGCCTGGAATGTTCCTGGTGGAAACGGTGTTCGTGTGGATACGAATCAGTACCAGGAAGGCGTTGTTCCGCCTTACTACGACAGCATGATCGCGAAGGTGATCACGCATGGCAAGGACCGCGAAGAGGCGATGAATCGCATGCAGCGCGCTCTGAGCCAGTTTGTGGTGGAAGGTATTCACACGACGATTCCGCTACAGCAGAAGATCTTCAGCGATCCTGACTTCCGCAAAGGTGACTTCGATACGAAGTTCATGGAGCGCTTCTTTGAAAAGGAAGCAGCGCGGAAGAAGGCAGAAGCGGCGAACGAACCTACAGGTGCGTAAACAGGGGCGGGGGTACCCCCCTCCCCCCTGTTTTCTAAAATCTTCTTTCTATTGGGTTTACGGTTTTGGTGTCGCTAAAATCGTCTTTCCATTGAGGTTAGGGGCAAAATCGTCTTTCTAAAAGAGTTAGGGCCGCGCTTATTGCGCGGCCCTTTTCTATCCAAGTTCTATTTTAGTGGTTTGGGCGGAAATACCATGCCAACTCTATTTCTTTTGGTTTGTTGGGGTTGGATGGCTTAGGGGCTTGACAACATTTTGGGCCCTTCTCGAAGAGTGCCAACGGGGATAGGCGGGCCTCTGGCCTTTCTCTTCGAGACGCTGGGCCACCCTGGGCCCTGGGCCTAGTGCGTCATCGCATAGGTTACGTAGTTTGCCGCGATCTTTGCACCCATAATCGAGTACTGTACCGGGTAGCGCGGGTCGTCCAGAAACTCCCACGAATCACCTAAATCCGAGTTCAGATCGGCCGCGACCATTAACCGTCCTTTGTCGTCATAAATCCCCATCCACCGTGCCACATAGCCATCCTTCTTGTGTCCCTCCCACAGATGTTCCGCGCCCACGATCTGCATTCGGTCGTCGAGGTTGAACACGGTATGAAAGATGGGATCGTCATTTGGTATGTCTATGAGCTGCCGGTCAGGAAACACCATCTTCATGGTCTTCTCGAAGTAGGCCCGCTCCTCTGCGCCGTGGCAACCGTCGGCCATAAAGAAACCGCCACGCAGCAGGTAGTCACGCAGTTTGTTGGCCTGCGCCTGGGTGAGTTGCCACTCGCCCACCTCTACGGCGTAGATGAAGGGCCAGTTGTAAATCTCGTCGCCGTCGTCCGGATTCACGGACTGCTCTACGGAACGTATATCGATCCGTGTCAGTCGTCGAAGGGTGGCCATAAGTGAGCGGTCTGCGCGCGGGTAATCCTGCGTCCATAGCGAAAGACCTTCCTGCCACGGCCCGGTGAAGCGTCCCGTCCGCTGATACCCATCCAGTGGTCCCCCGGCATACATCAACCGGGCCCATACAAATTCAGCAGATACATCCCAATCCGGGGGTAGAGGAACACTCAGGCCATACTCAACCGAGGGGTACTGCCGAAACGCTCGCTGCGCCCACAGAGTGGTGATCAAAGCAATCGGCAGGGCAAGCGCGAGAGACAATTTCAACCTCATTCTCACTCGGATTCCTCCAAGGCACTGTATCGTCCATCGTACTCACCGAGAGAGCGAGCGCTTCCGCTTGTCTGCGGCAAAAAGCCTGGGGCCGGATTAGTCCGGCGTGGGTTCTTCAAGATGATCGATAATTACGATCCTGACTGGTCCCGTTCCACTTTCCAATCGCACTCCGAGTTGCTGAGACAGCGCCTGGGTGAGTGTTGGTGCGCCATTGTCGTCAGCGTCTGGATCGGTGGTAGTCACTCTGCTGTCAGGGCGAAACTCCAGTACTACATCGTATTTATCGGTTAAGCCTGTCCCGTCCGCGATTGGCTTGGTGTCCAGGCCGCCGACACCGATGCCCGCCAGCGCGCGTACCGCATCGACAAGTGTCTTGTCCGTCAAACCAACATGTAGGATTCCTCCCGGCAGATAGTAGTAACTAAAGCCGCAGTTTGGGGCAGACGGTGTGGAAGCGTCGGGCGCTTTGCCCACTGATGCATCGGCTTGTGTTGAGCAGGCTGCCCCTTCTGGATGTGGCTTGAGGTTCGGTCCGAGTACACCGGGCCTGGTTAACATAACCCTGTTCACTGCGCCTTCCTTTGTGAACTCGTGCATCTGCAGACGGAATCGATCGGCCAGCATCGTGCGGATCATCTCACGTACCTGTTCGCTTGTTACCACGCCCTTAACCTGAAAGGTCTCTCTGTAGATCCGGTTCTTGACCCAACTGGGCTGCTTTTGGAATGCGGCTTTGGCCTCACTTATCTGCAGTTGATAGGCATAGGAAATCGTCAACCACACTGGTCCCGCCATCGTTTGTAGCCCGTATATCGGTGCAGACCTGTTTCGCATGAACGCGGGCACGTATGGTAACGAACCAGGAGGAGCGGGCTTTACAGATACCGCTTCGAAGGCCAAGGGAGCGGCGGTTGCAAACGTTGCGTCCTGTTTAGGCTGAGCGGACTGAGGTGCTTGCCCGTGAAGGCTGCTGACCGCGAACGCAGCAAGCAGCAGCGCTCCTGTCGTGTCTTTCACTGTCATACCGTTGGCCCTGTTTGAATCGGTCTGCTAGTGCCAGTACTGACGTATGGACGAACGGAATCAGGGTTTGTAAACGCAAGATCAACTTTCGTCTGGTTCAGGCTTCAGCCGTACATGACGCCTGCGTGGCTTTGTCCGACTTCGATGAGATAGCCGTCTGGATCGCGGATGTAGCAGCGTATTTCGCCGTATTTGTCGATGGGTTCGGTAAGAAAGTTGGCTCCGCGGCTCTTCCATAGCTCGTAACATGCCTGCATGTCTGCCACGCGGAAGTTCATAAAGCTGTTGATGTGATCCGGGTCAGGAGTGCTGAGTGTCACGGTTGGTTTGTCAGGGGTTGGGCCGCCGCCAACGTTCAGGATCATCCAGATGTTTGCGAGTTGAAGATAGCAGGGTGCGTTGCCATCGCCGAGAGTGAGGATGCGTGCGCCGAAGACTTTCTCGTAGTAACGGGCGGATCGTTCAATGTCAGTGACGGTAAGAAAATACGCAATGCTGACGCCTTCTTTCGGAGGCATCTCGAAAGTTTTCTGTTCGACTTGTATGTCGCTCATGGGCTGTTTCTCCTGCGATGTAAATCGCGTTTAGCGAAGGAGGCAAATGCTGCGCCGCGTTTTGCGTTAAGGAAATGGGCCAGTTTTCAGGAGGTGGCTTTTCTGGGAATGAAACCCGGCACGCCGGTATTGACTACGTTGTTGAGTCGTTCTCTTGTCTCGATGCGGTTGATCTCGTCGAGGGCGTCTTGAGGAAGAGGGGAGATGTTGAAGTTCTCCTGGGCACGAGCCGCGGATTTCGGTGTGGTGAGTAACGCTGTGCCGCGTTGAATGGCCCATGCGAGCAATACCTGTGCGGGCGTTTTTCCTACGCGTGTGGCGATTTGATTGATGACCGAGTCTTCAAGTGGGCCCGGTCTGGCTCCGTGGCCTAAAGGGGCGAAGGCGAGAAGCATGATGCTTCGTTCTTTGCAGAATTGGAGAAGCTCATCTTCCGGTAGATATGGATGCGATTCCACTTGTACGACTGCAGGCTTGATCCTTGCGGATTCGTAGAGAGGCGCAAGCTTTTCCAGCGTGATATCCGAGAGACCGATGGCGCTGCATCTGCCTTCATCGACGAGGTTCTCCAGAGCGGTCCATGTGTCGAGCAAGGTCACGCCGGTGTCGTAGATTACGTTGCCGGATGCGTCGCGTGGATCCTGATTGTCGCCGGGCTGAAAGGCGTATGGCGTGTGTATGAGATAGAGATCGAGGTGTGTGAGCCTTAGCCTTTCAAGGCTGGCCTCGAAGGCGGGCCTGACGCGTTCGGGGCGGTGATTGCTGTTCCAGAGTTTTGTGGTGACGAAGATGTCTTCTCGCTTGAGGCCGAGAGTGGCGAGTCCGCTTTGCAGCGCTTCGCCGACCTGGCTTTCGTTGCGGTATCGTTCGGCGCAATCGAAATGCCGAAAGCCAGCCTGCAGTGCGTCGCGTGTCGCACTTACGGTCAGGGCCAGGTCGGGTATGAGGGTGCCAAAGCCCAGTGCCGGCATATGGCCGCTTCCATCACGCAAGGGGAACTTCGTTGTACGAAATTCAGCGTCGGTCATGTGTCCACCTCGGTAGCCCAAGGATTGAGATTGGCCAGAGTCTACGCTTTCAATAAGCAAAATGGGACTGCAGAAATGTGAATCTGGTACGAAACGGCGCAGATGGCATGAGCGAAAGCTGCTATGACGTTCTTCCTTGTCGTTGCGGCGGCAGTGTAAGCTTGTGTCCTCTTTACCAAGCATTCATTTTTCGCTGTAAGGACTGAAAGCATGATGTCTGGCAGGACCCGGACGCTGCATGTCGGGGTTGTTGCCTTGGCCAGCGTCATGATGGCTGGAGTGTACGCCCAGCAACCAGTGCAGCAATCGCAGACGAGCGCTGGCTCAGACAATTCCAAAAGCAGTCTGCCGGATGTGCAAACGGTGATCCGCGGGAATTTTGTGCAGCGGCTAGGGCGCTTTTATTGGGCTGACTGGCATGGCAAACTTCCTGCCGGACCAACGCCCGCACGGCGTGCTTTTGACGCGCCGCTGGATAGCCCGCCTTATCCTTCCGGCGATTGGAGCTACGGTGGGTCGCCTACGATTGGCGTGCCGGATACGACGATGTATCCGTTGATGACGGCGTTGAAGATGGAGAACCATCGCACAAAGATTTATGGATGGGCAAAGGGTACTTACAACCAAAGCACCAGCCATGACAGTAACTACCCGCTGACGTTTGCTTCGTCACCGAACACGGCGCGTTTGCACCAAGTGGTGACGTTTATTGAGCGATTGCCGGATACGGTGCAGAACACGCATTTTGACTGGGGATATCACATTACCGCGCTGTACTACGGTGTGGACTATCGCTTTACGACGACCAAGGGATACCTGAGTGGGCAGTTGCTGTCAGATGGGCGCACGTATGGCTACGACCCGCTGATGGAGTATGCGGATTTGTATTTCCCGGTGAAGGATGGGCTGAATATCCGTGTGGGACGTTTTCTTTCCTTGCCGGGATTGGATTCGCCGCTGGCACCGAACAACTACACGATGACGCGTTCGCTTGTGTACACGGCGGCTCCGGTAACGGAGACGGGCGCTGTGGCAACGCTGAAGTTGAACAAGCAATGGCTGGTGCAGCTTGGGATGTCTGCTGGACATGATGTGGCACCGTGGTCGAGCGACCATAAGCCTTCGTTGATTGCGTGTGTGAACTATTCGACGGCAACAAATCATGACAACGTCTACATCTGCGCGAATGGAATTAATGACGGCAAGTATGCGTATGACAATGTGCAGCAATATGACGCGGTCTGGATGCACAAGTTCAATGCGAAATGGCACATGGCAACGGAAGCGTGGGTGATGTATGAGCGCGACGTGCCGAACATTGCGAACGATGTTACGAATCCACCGCCGCCGGAGAGTGGTACGTTGGGTGCCGTGTGCGCGCCGGGGATGCTGCGGTGCTTTGCCCCGGAGTATGCAGTGGTTAACTATCTTAACCGTGAGATCAGCCCGTCGTTAACGGTTGGATTTCGTTCTGATTTGTTGAATGACAAGAAGGGGCAGCGCACCGGCACCGCGACAAAGTACACGGAGAACACGCTCTATGTGAACCGGTATTTCGGCAGCACGTTTTTGATGCAGTCGGATTTGCGGTTTGATCATTCGTGGGATAAGCGTGGGTACAACAACGGTAAGGCTCGTAACCAGTTGGTGTGGGGCGTCAGCCTGGTGTATCGGTATTGAATGGGGTTTCAAACGATGACGCAGTTGCCGCGGCTGTACGCGATTCTGGATGCGGAGAGTTGTGCGAAGCGTGGGCTTTCTTTGTTGGAGACGGCGAAGGCCTGGCGCGATGCGGGTGTGACGCTGTTGCAGTATCGCGATAAGGTGGCGTCAGATGCTGTGCTGCTGGAGACCGCTACCTCGCTGCGCCGCGTGTTTGAGGATGTTGATGCGACGCTGATCCTGAACGATCGTGTGCACTTGTTTGCTGCGTCAGGATTTGATGGTGTGCATGTGGGGCAGGGGGATGCTTCGGTTGCCGCTGTTCGTGCGGTGATTGGGCCGGATGCCGTATTGGGTGTTTCCACGCATAACCCTGCACAGGTTTCTGCGGCGGATTTGCTGTCGGTGTCTTATGTGGCCGTGGGGCCGGTGTTTGCTACGTCGACGAAGCTGGATGCGGAGCCCGTAGTGGGGTTGGATGGAGTTGCGCTGGCTCGGTCGTTGACGCTGAAACCGCTGGTGGCGATTGGTGGGATCACGCAGGGGAATGCGGATGCAGTTCTTGAGGCTGGTGCGGATTCTGTGGCAGTGATTTCCGGGTTGCTGGATGGGGATGTTCGCAGCTTCGTGAGGATGGTTCGAGAGTAGGTCTTCCCGTTTTCTCAGCGGCTGAAGCTAGTCCTTACGGAAGAGGTCGCGCATTTTGGGATGCCCAGTTTTGTAGCTTCCGGAGCGTTGTAGTGGGTTGAGAGGGATGCAGGTCATTCAGCTCCGCTTCGCTCCGTTCAGGATGACGGTCTTTGACCGTAGGACCTTCGCTGGACGCGCCTTGCGCAATAACCCAGGTTAGTTTTGCCGATCTGGAGCACCCGCACTTGATGTTGTGTTCTTTGTATAGCTTTTAATGCTCGATGGTGGGGATGCTAGGGTGTTGCTGGTTTGGTGAGCGTTGCCAGTTTGCTCTTGGCCATCTTCAGGACGACGCCTGCGTTGCGGTCAGCAGCTTCGCTGATCTTGTATTCGGCGGCGGTGCCAAGGACCATTGCGAATTCCTGCGGGGTAAGTTTGTATTCCTGTTCGAGGTAAGCGGACATGGTTTCGGTGGCGTCAGCGAAGGCGGCGTCAATGGAGCCGTCGAGGCCGACGGCCATGATGTGGGTGTCGGTGTCGATGAAGACGCCGGGGATGCGCTTGTCTTTGAGCACTTCTACCTGGACGGTGACGTCGAGTGAGGTTTCGAGTGCGTCGCCGGTGGTTTCGCCGTCACCCTGAACGGCATGGCCGTCGCCGAAGAAGAGCAGGGCACCGGGAACGCGAACGGGGAGGAGCACGGTTGCGCCCTCAGTGACTTCATTGAAATCCATGTTGCCGCCGAAGCCGCCGCTATCGCCCGTGCGGATGCCGGGGCCTGAGGCGTCACCGGGAGCGACGGCGACGCAGCCGAGCATGGGGCGCACCGGAACGCTGTAATGCTGCATGTGCGGGCCGGGTTTTTCTGGGGTGGCGATGCTGTTTGTGAGGTCGAGATGCCAGCGAACCTGGTCTACCTTGTTCTGGGATTTGGCAGCGAGTGCTGGCGTGTTGGCGCGGGGGACGATGCCGTTGGTGCTCATGGCCCAGTCGCGGTTCAGCCGGAGTTTGCGGATGTG
Source organism: Terriglobus sp. ADX1 (assembly GCF_036877645.1). Classification (NCBI taxonomy): domain Bacteria; kingdom Pseudomonadati; phylum Acidobacteriota; class Terriglobia; order Terriglobales; family Acidobacteriaceae; genus Terriglobus; species Terriglobus sp. ADX1. Next base: position 13,267 of record NZ_JAEDXV010000007.1, on the reverse strand, counting down.
GACGACGAGCGTGTCGCCGGGCATGGCGCCGTTGACGTAGAACGGCCCGGTCTGCGGGTTGCCACCGAGTGAGCGTGGCGTGCCCGTGGGGTCGTTGCCGCCCGCGTCGACGGTCCAGGTGTGGAGTGTGTCGCCGGGGTTGATTGTGAGGACGGGCTCGTATGCGCCGGAGTACTGGCGGCGGAAGACGGTGGGTGTGAACTCGTGCGTCTTGAGCGGTGCGGAGGATGCGCTTGGCAGGACTTCGCGGACGGCTTTGAAGGCGTGCGTGGTGGGGTGGTCGGCGGTCATGTTCTGAGCCCAGACCATGTTGCCCGTGATGGAGTCGCCTGTGACCGTCGCGATGACGTCTTCGTAGCCCACGCCTCCGGGGTCCTTGGCATGGAAGGTGAGTTTGCCGTCCTTGAGGGTTCCTTCGAGTTTGTCGCCTGCGTAGTTGCCCGTGATGTGGTCACCCTTCTGTTCCAGCGTGAGGGGCCAGGTGGTAGGCGTGCCGAAGGTGTCGAGAGTTACCGTCCACTTGCCGGTGATGGTGGCTTGCTGGGTGAGGGCAGGGAGGGTGACAAGCGACAGGAAAACGAGGCTGGCGACTTTCATAAGTGCTCCGTTGGGATTCGTTATTGATAGCTACGGAAAGACCCGTCATTCTGCCAGAATTTTCTTCGTGATTTTTACGCCTCGCTGGCTTAGCGCGGCAAGCGTCAATCGATTCTGGCTTCCATCGATAGCTTTGGCTTAGTCCTTCATGATGAATGGGATGGGCTTGTGTGAGATTTCATGGGCTCTGATGAATGAGCAATGAACGTGACCTTGACCAAAGTACCCGATCGGACTATATTCATAAGTGCGGGGTGGAGCAGCCCGGTAGCTCGTTGGGCTCATAACCCAAAGGTCGCAGGTTCAAATCCTGCCCCCGCAACCAAAGAATCAACAACTTAGAGGAATCGGGTATTAACGACCGACTCCCAATATCTCCCAATAAGAAAATTCATGGTTTTAGGCGCTCGCTTTCATCGGCTTGAGCACCATCTCCACAACCTTCCCATTCGCTTCTCTCTTCGATGACGACATGGCTTGTCCATATACATTCATCGTCGTCTGGATCGAGGCATGACGCATCAGTTCCTGTTGCACTTTCATCGGCGCTCCGGTCTCGTCCAGCCACGAACGATAGGTATGGCGGAACGTATGCCAACCAATCGAGCTGTACTTCCCGGCTGCGGCTCGGCGCTCCGTGTGGATGGGTAAGCGACCCCCGTTCGGTGTCGGGCGATCTTGCCGACACCAGACGCCCGCACCAACACCGCACTTCGGGCACTCCACCAGACACCATCCGGCAGGCCGGAGGTGACGCCTCTGAATCTCCGTCGGGAAATAAGGCTGCTCGGTGATAGGATTTGCAAAGAGCCAGCCCTCTTCAGTCGGGATAGCCTCCTTGCTCCATTCCAGGACAACCTCAGTCAACGACGGGTGCAACGGAACATAATCCTGGGAGTATTCGGTTTTGACATCATCCACGTTCCCGTTCACGATGCTGCGCTGAACGAGAAGCTGATTCTTCTCAAAGTCGAAGTCGTCCCACTGAAGCGCCGCGATCTCGCTCACGCGAAGACCGAGGCATTGGGCGATATAGGCCATCGTGCGATACGGCTCTTTCAGCAGCGCAACGATGGTTTCAAACTGGTCCACAGTCAGAATGCTTGGACGCTGACGACGCTTGCTGCCGTCTTTTACGCGAACCAATGCAATCGGGTTTCGCTTATCGGTGAACAGCTCCCAGCGTGTAGCGCACTCGAACATCAGGTGCATCACGCTCCGGATATGGGTCTTCGACTTCGGAGCCATAGGGAGTTTCTTCATCCAATCCTCGACCGCCATCGGGCGGATGCGGTCGAGCAAATAGTCGCCCCAACGCGGCTTTAGGTGGTTCTTGATATTCGACCGGTACGACTTCGAGGTGGAGTACCGTTCCGGCATCTCTTCCTTAAGGTAGCGGTCGCATATCGCGCCGAACGTCACCACGGCCAAACGTTGCTGTGGAGTTTCAGAGTTGAGTTTTAGGAGAAGAGCTTCGACTGCCTTCTGTGCCTGAGCTTTGGTTGGATACTGTGCGACGTTGCCAACGATGCAAGACTTCCGTCTCCGCTCTCCCTGCTCTGTCGCTTCGTAGAACCGAAACTCCCAGGTGTCTGAACCCTTCGCCCGCTTCTTTCTGGTTAAACTTCCGAATTGGTAACATGCTCGTTCCATCAAGGTTCCTTTCCTTGATTTCCCGGCACGGATAGCTGTCATGAGGGTAACGCCGCCACACGGGAAAATCATCAAAAAACAAGGATTTCGCACTGCATCTGAGCCTCAACTTGCCATATCCCTGTCGATCCACGCTGTCAGTGCGGATTGCTTGAAACGCCAGAGCTTGCCCACATGCACGGCTGCGATCTCGCCTCGATGGACAAGCCTCTGGAGCGTCCTCGGATGGACCTTGAGGATTGCTGCTGCCTGATAACTGTCCAGCAATGGTTCGCGGTTCAACTGTGGCCGGTCGGGCATAACTACGCTTGCCGGTGGCTTTTTCTGGTCGGACATGGTGACTCCCTTCTGCAAGCGAATCCTTACTGCTGTTCACAAGCGAGGTTCATGCTGGGAGGCCAATTCGTCCAATGAAATTTCGGGTACTCGTTATGCCTTTTCGGCATGACGACCTAAGCAAGACACCCTGCCAGTCGACGGGTTTTCGAGGTAAAATATTTTCCACGTTGGGCACTTGAACGCGTCCGATAGTGAAATGTTTGCTGTCCGTCCCAGAATTCCCGGTCTCTGGAGGATGCGCATGGTCTTACCAGACATTCGTTTGCTACAGTCGGCGATTGTACTTGCGGAAGAGCTGCACTTCTCACGAGCGGCGGACAGGTTGAACATGAGTCAACCGACGCTCAGTAAGCAGATTTTCCGTCTGGAACGATCTGTCGGATTCCGCATCTTTGAGCACAGCCGTCAGGCCGTCGAACTCACTCCTGCCGGCCAGGTATTTATCGCAGAAACGCGGGAGGTCGTCTTCCACGCCGAGCGAGCCATGCTCTCTGCGAGGGCTGTCATTGATGGCCCAACGGAGATTCTGAATGTGGGCAAGTCTTCTTATACTGACCCGTTCTTTGTCTCGATGCTCATGTCGATCCGGCTTCCTTTGTTTCCAGACATGAAGGTCAAACTGTGGAGCAACTATTCAAATGAACTGGCGCAACAACTCATCGCCGGAACGCTTGATGCTGCCCTCATAACCGGTGTGCCTCCGAAAAGCAAATTAAGCACTATGGAGATTGCGAGCGATCCGTATTACGTCGCGATGCCGACGGGGGATACCCTCGCAGCGTACAAAGAGATCTGCCTGAATCAGATGGAGCGCCGTCTGTGGGTGCTTTTCGGACCGCATACGAATGCCCATCTCTACAATCAAATCCTGTCCGTCACGTCAGAGAAAGAGATATATCCTTCCGACATCCTTCACTTCACTAGCCCTGACGAGGCTTCTGGATTGGTGCGCGAATATCACGGCTTGGCGTTCCTCCCGCGCACTGCGGCGTGGCGGATTGCACGGGATGGCATCACCATTCGTCCCCTGGCGGAAGATGGACTCCGACTCACCACGAGTCTGGCTGTTCGTGCTGACAGCAAGTCACGGCTGGTGAATGAGTTTGTAAAGGCAGCTGGTAGAAGGTTGAGCGAGGTTGGACAACGGGCGCAAAGAAGACTGCCTCTCACGGGATGATCTAGTCTGCCTTGCCGGTGCTCTTTTCGAGCGTATCTGTTGGGCGTATCTCTACATTTAGAGGTCCTTCCGCTCCACACCTCGGACACAGGTATATGCCTGTCGTGTATGCCCTGTCTTCAAAATCTTCTCGACGAAACGCGCCTCCGCATTGAACGCACACATGAACATGGACAAACGGATCGTTAGCATTATTGAATGCGGTGGGCACTGGTCAGTTCTCTCTTTTGCTCTACGTGATAAGGAGATTCTGTACTGGAATGGATACGAAGTTCTTACGTCCTCTGGTGGTCGACCGAAATGCGCGGACAAATGATCGCTAGCGCATTTTGTTGCGTGTTCCCTCGATCTTTACTTGCTGACCGTCGCGCAATTTGGTTCTCACGATGGTGCCCCCATACCCCTGAAATCGAGTCACTGCAACGCTTTGATCCGCGGGTTCCAGAATGGCGTAGATCGCAGAGTCCTCAGAGCACGGAAGCATACCTGCCTTGGCGGCAAAATCCTCCGAAACCCCAAATGTGTCCGTCCAGAAGGAAGCATCCACAGTTCCACTTGTCGCACCTATCGCGTCGCTCGCCTGTGGGCCGGCAGCCACGGAGCAGCTAGTGTCTGCTGCCGGTATGGCAAGTTTGGCCTCAATTAGAAATCCGAGAATGCCACTCCATCCAACCCCTAGGCGGCCAGTTGGCTGATAGCTTTGGTCTATCGTCAACATACCCTTCAAATTCCTATGAACAGCAACGGCGTCACTGAGTTCGAGAATCCATCTGTCGTCCAGAACTCTCAATTCGTCCAAGACTCCAGACGCGCGATACATATTGTCTTTGAAGGCGACTACAAGTAGCTCCGCCATACTACCCTCCATTGGGAAGCTAAGCCTCTGGGAAGGTTCCCGAGGCTTAGCTTCGTCAGCGCTTTATTTCATTCATGCCGCTATCTGTATAAAGCCCGGCTGATGAAGTCTGCATGCATATCTTGAGTGTCCGCTGTCTCGACGGATCTGAAAACATCACGAAGTGGAGGAGGAACGCAGTCAGAAAAGGTTGGATAAGATCAACCTGACGGCCCCTATCCCAACGAGCAATGTATCGGCCATCGCTGGTCCCGGTCGCCCTGCGACGTAAAACTCCGCAGAGGAAATGACGTAAGTCTCCGGTGCTCTGACACAGACCTGGAGGCGGGAGAACACCGCAATGGCGCACCGCGAAGACCACCTGCCGGACACTGTTTTTCCGACTATCCTTCCTGTTACCGGTGATCCCGGCCCCGAGTGCTCTATGGGCCATCGGTCTGCCTCTAAGCCAGCGCAGCAGGCACTCATGAGAACGCACTGATGGCTAGAGCATCCATGAGTAGTGGATAGTAGTGAGCTGATTCGTGAAGGTGAAGGCGTCCGATTCAGTTTTCGTAGGATCTTCTATACGGCTGTTGTAGGCTGAAGAATGACATATCTGAGAGCCTTATGAACACTCCGGAAAACAGCGCTGGCGAGTGCCGAGATGTGATGAATGCGATCCCCGCATATGTCTGGTCAGCATTGCCAGACGGCACGGTCGATTTTGTCAATCCGCAGTGGGAAGAGTACACGGGCCTACCCGCGAGCGCCGCGTTTGGCTGGAAATGGCAATCGGTAGTTCATCCTGAAGATATTGAAAGGTTCACTTCGACCTGGAAGTCGTCACTTGAAAACCTTAAGCCGCTGGAGCAGGAGATACGCGTACACCGACACGACGGAGCTTATCGCTGGTGGCTGATTCGATGTACTCCCGCATTCAACCAGCGTGCGGAGGTTGTTAAGTGGTATGGCACGGGCTTTGATATCGACGATCGGAGAAATGCACAGGAAGAGCTTCGACACCGCGATGAGATGATCCGTGACAGTGTAGAACAGGAGCTACGGGACACTATCGATGCGATTCCGGTACTTTGCGGAACGATGTCGTCCGACGGAAGTGTCGATTTTTTTAATCGCCGTACTCTTGAATACTATGGCCTGCGAATCGACCAGATGATTGGCTTCAACTGGAAAAATGTTGTCCATCCCGACGATTTGCCGAAACTCCTTGCTGCCCACAACGAATGCTTTCCAGCCGGCCGTCAGATCGATATCCAGCTACGATGTAAACGCGCTGATGGAGAATACCGCTGGTTGCTTCACAGAATTGTGCCAAGGTCTGACGAGAACGGAAATATCGTCAAATGGTATGGCACCTCAGTTGATATTGAGGATCTGAAGCGCGCTGAGGAAGCAGTGCTGGAGCAGCGTGTTTTGGAACGGATGCGGATAGCCCGCGAGTTGCACGACACGCTATTGCAAAATTTTCAGGCGACGCTGCTTATGCTGGGTACTGCCACAAGCCGTCTCGATTCGGGGCCGACTAGGGAGCGACTCGAAGAAGCCCTTGAACGATCCGATCGAGCGCTTGCTGAAGGACGAGAAGCAATTCAAGGACTACGTCTTGGCACGGAACAGCCTGAACATCTCATCGCAACAGTGAACAGCTTGGGTCGATGGTTCGCTGCTGTTCCGGGGATCGATGAGACCACGGTCTTCGATGTGCAGGTCGCGGGACCGCCGATCCGACCTTATCCATCCGTTAGTCGCGAGGTCTTCAGTATCGTCAGCGAAGCTCTTTGGAACGCATTTCGGCATGCTCATGCGAAGCACATTCATGTGCAGTTCCGATACCATGCCGAAGAATTCGGTGTTTCTGTAATCGATGATGGAGTCGGCATTGACCCTAGCATTCTTGCCGAAGGTCCGGGCAAAGGACATTTTGGGTTATCGGGCATGCGTGAACGTGCAAACATTGTGAACGGTGAATTGACCCAGATCAGTGAGCTTGGAGTTGGGACCACCATCGAATTGAAGATCCCAGCGGTACACGCATACGACGTGGCTTAAATGCAGAACCCAACACTTTTTGGGGGAGCGCCGTAACAACCTTCAGCGATATCTTAACAATCACGATCTTCGCATCGGTTTTTTCAATAAGGCCTGAGCACAAAACACGATCTGCAAAAGCACATGTCGAGCGAGGTTAGGATTTGGGAGCATCGAATTGCATTAAAGTTCTCTGCGCCGATGATCATCCGCTGATTCGTGACGGGATAGCTTTCGCAATTCGCGATGAAGCCGACATGGAACTCGTCGCTCAGGCGTCGAACGGTCTAGAAGCAATCGCGGCATTCAGAAAACACCAACCGGACGTGACGTTGATGGATATTCGGATGCCTGAAATGGATGGCATTGCCTCCGCTGCGATGATCCTGAATGAGTTTCCTCATGCGCGGATCGTGATGCTTACCACTTATGCCGGAGATGTCAATGCGTCCCGCGCTATTAAGAATGGAGTGAGTGGGTACCTCCTGAAGGGGATGCTGAGGACCGAACTCATCAAGACGATCCGGCGCGTTCACGCAGGACAGAAGCATATTTCACCCGAAATTGCGCAAAAGATAGCTGCCCATATCAAGACCGACAAACTCACCTCGCGGGAAATCGAAGTACTGCGGACGATTGCAACGGGAAAATCGAACAAGGCTGTGGCAACCAGTCTCGGAATTTCCGAGGATACTGTTAAGGGCCACGTTCGCAATCTCCTTTCAAAACTACGAGCAAATGACCGAACACATGCCGTACTCATCGCGATGGAGCGAGGCTACTTCGAATAACGTGTAGTTATATAGATGAGGGTGCCGACGTCGTTGTCCTTGACCCGGGCAAAATCGCACCCAGATTTCTAAGTTTCCGCTTCCCACTCAGAGTCGACAGAGCATCGGCGGCTTTCTGTCCGACTTTGATCCGGGGCAATAGAACCTTCAATTTGCCAGTGTCTAGAAAAGCGATGGGCCAGCACAAACCGGCATGTTCCGAGAGCGACCCCGCCGTGCTGTGTCGCTCATTGGCATAGCGTCAAGCATCACTTATTTCTGTGGAATAGGGCGCGCTCGACATCCGGCAGGAATTCCTTCACAGCGAATGTTGCACCGTCCAGCACTACGTTCGATAGCCAACGCTGCCCTGTCTTCGTCCAAGTCCGGTATTGACCTGGGTAGTAGGTGGAGGAGATACCAGCCGCAGCACCGGCCCCAATCGTTTCCGCAACGTTAAAGGTTGGGCCTCCCGAATCGGTTCGTGTGATGACCGTTCGCGATAACGCATATCCCGCGCGCTTGAAAATACCGCCTCGTCCAAGTCGGTAATACCTGCTGTCCTCGTGAAGTGCTAAGGGAAGGATGGAGACAACCCAGAGGTTTTCGTCCGCTTGGTCGGCGAAGCTGTGCCAGTAGTAGCGGCTATAGCCTGCCGCGCCTTGACGAAAGGCCGGGTATTGGTTGGTAGCTTGGTGCACTCCGGCTTCTGCGCCGACAAGTACAAATGAATACAGGCCGAAACTGTCTTCCAGTCCAAGTTTGAATTTGGCTTTGACGCTTTGAGCAGGAAGCTTTTCATCAACACTATACGAGCGCAAATTCGAAAAACTCGTGCCGCGCTGAGGCTCGGGTCCGAGAAGCTCACCGGCGGGAAGAGCATTTTGGGATGGGCTTTCACTCCGACTCGGTGCATCCGGCAACGAACTGAGGCCGCCTGTGAAAGCAGCGCGGTTTTTCATTTCTTGACTATGGGCTAACGGAATAAACAGTAGTAGGGCGATGGGGCCGAGCTTGATCATAGGTGTCCTCTCGAACTGTAGGGCAGAACGAACAAGCGGCCTTATGGTGTCGTCTGTGCCGACCGGTTGCACTTCCCTGTGACTTACGTGTCGGCCGATGTACAGATAAACGCCCATGTTGTTCGCTGTCGTCGATATTCATCACGATCAAGCTCGTGGCGTAGGATCGCAACCTCCTGAAGTGCGGAGTGAATCCAGCTCTTTTGAGTGAACTGCTGATTTCCAATCTGCCTCATCTGTCCTTTAAGGCCGTGCTTTGTACGGAAACGCCAAGGAGGCGTGTGGGCAATCCCCCTCCATGTGAGGGTCTCGAAGTGTCTCGCCAGAACGATCGGAGGCCAATGGGTTGTCAATGCTCCATACTTTCGGGGGAGGCATTCAAGCACACTCCGCTGATACGGTTGGCGCACGTCTCGATGTCCTGACAAGGGCGGGTGTCAGCCTTATCGGTGCTGTCTTAAGCGGAGAGAGAATGACGGGAGCGGCAAGGAAGATCAGGATATTGTGCGTCGACGACCATCCCCTTATTCGTGAGGGTATAGCTTCCGCATTTCAGGAGCACGATGATCTGGAGCTTGTTGCCGAGGCAACTAACGGTGTCGAGGCAATACGCTCCTTTCGAGAATGTCAGCCCGATATAGTGCTGATGGATCTCCGTATGCCTGAGATGGATGGTATCCATGCCACCATCGAGATCTTGAAAGAGTTCCCTAAAGCCAGGATTATCATCCTGACAACCTATGCGGGTGATGTAAGTGCCTCCCGGGCCCTCAAGAGCGGGGCAAGAGGGTACTTACTCAAGCAAATGCTTCGAACTGATCTGATCGACACAATACGAACGGTTCACTCTGGACGGACCTGCGTTCCCGCTGAGATCGCGCAAGAGATCGCAGTACACATCAACGCCGAGGAGCTGTCCACACGGGAACTCGACGTGCTCCGTTCTATGGCGAAGGGACAGTCGAACAAGGCGATCGGCATCGGGCTAGGAATCTCTGCCGAGACGGTGAAGGGACACGTTCGCAACATCCTCGAAAAGCTTCAGGCCAACGACCGGACCCACGCGGTCGCGGTTGCAATGGAAAGAGGCTATTTCGATAGCGATTCGATGGAATAGGTCCTACACTCGTGGCTCACGACTCCGGAGCCTGCCACCATACCAAGGCGCGGCTTAACGGCACTCTAAAGAGTTGGGTTCAACGCCCCCTATAGGCAGTTTCTCCTTTTGACAATCATCGTTAGCGTGAAGAAGCAGATGTGGCGGCGCTTCCATCCCGCCCGCAAGATCCACTCGAATCGCAACCAGGAAGGAGATACAGATGGATAAGGGAACAGCTTCGATTTCCAAGAAGATACAAACTATAGGCTATGGCACTGACGGGAAGGGTACCGAGGGGAAGAGTCTTGGCAGAATGGAGTTCGAACGGGAAGCGCCCAAAAGCAACGAGGTTCTGCTAGATATCCTCTACTGCGGCGTGTGCGATTCAGACCTCCATCTACTCGAAAACTCATGGGGACTGACCCACTATCCCTGCATTCCCGGCCACGAGATTGTGGGACGTGTGACATTCGCAGGTAACGATGTCACCAAGTTCAAGATTGGTGACATCGTCGGTGTAGGCAACATGGTCGATAGCGATCTCACCTGCTCGGCCTGTCGGGAAGGAGAAGAGAACCTCTGCGAAGGTCCCCATGGTCCCACGTTGACCCAGGGTGGGTATCTCTTCTCGAAGGGCTCGGACTACAACACCTTCGGTGGATATTCCAACAACATCGTTGTCCGTGAGGAGTTCGTTCTCCGAATTCCTGAAGGAATGGATCCAGCCAGCGCGGCTCCTCTACTGTGCTCCGGCACCGCTACTTACGGACCGCTCAAGCGCTTCAACATCAAACCCGGCGAAAGAGTTGGAATCATTGATATCGGCGGACCTGGCCATATCGCGGTGATGTTGGCTAATGCCATGGGAGCCGAGGTCACAGCTATCACGCCCGACGAAACGAAGCGCGAAGTGGCGTTTGAATTGGGTGCCAAGAACGTACTGATTTCCACAAATGCTGAAGAGATGCAGAAGTACTCTGGATACTTCCATCACATTCTCGGCACCGCCCCTGACTCATACGACGTGACCCCCTATTTGGGCCTACTTCGGCGGAGGGGAAACATCACGGTAATGGCCATGTTGGGACCCTTTACCGGAACATTGAACAACTTCTCGCTTGCTTCAAGAGGGTTGAGCCTTGCCGGTTCCATGATCGGCAGTATCGCCGAAACCCAGGAGGTTCTGAACTTCTGCGCAGAGCACGGGATCCGCTCAAGAATCGAATTGATCAAGATGGAAGACATCAATAAGGCGATGGAAAGACTCAAGCGTTCTGATGTCAGGTTCCGCTTTGTGATCGATTCGAGTTCGCTACAAGCAAGTTAACGTCATCGGCGCCACGCGACTGCCATGGGTACGCTCGGACCTTACAGCGCTCCTTGGAACAAGCTACCCTTAGCAGCTCAATGACTAAGCCTTACCGGGTCCATGATCGGCAGCATCCCGGAGAGCCAAGAGGTTCTGGACTTCTTCACGGAACGCAAGAAGATTTTTGCCGACGGTAGAGGTGATCAAGATCCAAGACGTAAACGACGCAACTGAACCCTGAAGAGCGCGGACGCGAGATTCCGTTTTGTGATTGATCTGAGTTCACTGGATGCAAGCTAGTCCTGGCATGCGATGGGTTTCCACGAACTGACGGGCTGCCCACATTGAGTTTTATATGTGGCAGACTATTTTCAGTCAAAGGAATTTGGTGCTGTGCCGTCGAGATCCTCCGACGTACAGCTCGAAAGAGTTGGAAAGATCACCCCGGAATTGCGCTTCCGCCCCCGCCTCTTCCTACCTATTTTGAAAAGGTATAGACGGACCATCCGACACCCGCCCCATCGGTGGCGATCGGTGAAGGTCGTGCTAGTCGTGGAGGCGGCATGGAACAAAACGGTCCTTACAAAAAGCGCGGATGCTGGAAAACGATCTTCTTTCTTGTGCTCTGCACTCTCCAGATGAATGCCTTTGGGCAGACGTCCAGTGTAATCGCACAGAAGCCAGAGACCATTCCATCGGCGACGGGCACCACCAGACAGCATCGGCCTACTATTGGCATCGCCCTAGAGGGCGGAGGCGCTTTGGGCATCGCTCACATCGGTGTTTTGAAGTGGATGGCTGAACATCACATCCCCGTGGATGCGATTGCAGGCACGAGCATGGGAGCACTTGTAGGCTCCCTGTTCGCATCCGGGAGAACAGCGGATGAAGTGGACCGTCTTGTTTTACGCGGCCAGTTTGGAGATCTCTTCAGCATCAGACCGTCGCTTAGCCACTTGAGTTTCAGACGAAGGGAAGATCGATACGATCTTCCGCAAGCCATTACATTAGGAACGAAAGACGGTAAGGTCACTTCTGGAACATCACTCATTGATGATGTCCGGCTCGATGGATTTCTGACTTCGCAGCTTTCTTCGTACAACAGCGAGAGCATGAGCTTCGATGACCTTCCTATTCCATTCCGATGTGTTGCGACCGATTTAACCACCCTCGGGCCTGCCGTCTTCCGCTCGGGTCCGCTACCATTCGCGGTACGAGCATCGATATCGATCCCGGCCGTTTTCTCGCCAATTTTCAAAGATGGACACGTCTTGGTGGATGGGGCCAGTGTTGATAATCTTCCCACCGATCTTGTTCGCAACGAGCTTCACTCTGATATTGTGATCGCGGTCCATCTTGGGGACGCTCCTTTTGAAGAGAAGGATGCAACATCTCAAGTTGCAATCTTCGCGCGGGCCTTTGCCGTGGGTTCAAGCCGCAACGAGGAGAAGAGTCGGATTCTAGCGGACTTCGAAATCCTACCGCAGGTTAGCCATTACTCCCCCACGGACTACGACAAAGCCGCCGCACTCGTGACGGCTGGTTACGACGCAGCTGAAGCGCAGCGCAACAAGTTGCTACGGTATGCCTTGGATGAATCCGAGTGGAAGATCTATCAAGATCACATTCAATCGAAGCGTCGCGCACCGCTAGGCATGATTAAGACTGTTCGCGTGGAAGGCCCGGACCGAAAGGTTACGACGCAGCTTGAACGGGCAACGGCCACCCTTGACGGGCGTTCCTTCGATGCAGACAAAGCCGAAGCCGTGGTGTCCGATGTACGCGGCACAGGGGGCATAGACGCGTACTATACGACGTTCCCGACTCCGGTCTCCCCGGATCTCAATCTCCCGTCCTCCTCCACCTCGCCGGATGATGGCATCGCATTGCATTGGAAACCACGACAGGACGGCCCGCCCTACGTCCTATTCGGCGCTGATATTGTTGCGATGAATTCGAACGTTACGAGTACGGAGTTCGACATGAGGTTTATAGACCAGAATCTTGGCGGGTACGGATCAGAGCTTCGCTCGAACATCCGCATTGGATACCGAACTCACTTGGACACTGAGTACTATCGGTTGCTTGGGAATCGAGGTTTCTTCATTCAACCTCATGTTGAACTTCTCCGCGAGCCGGTTTACATGTGGGCGAATCAGAAGCGGATCTCCGAGCGTTTCTTGCAGCATGCGGGAGGTGGGATAGATCTCGGTATGACGCTGAACAAGTCGCTCCAGGCTGCCTTCCAGTATCGCAGTTCGACCGTTCTTTGGCAGTTGCGGGAGGGGGGAGACCAATCTCCGACTCAGCATCTTTCTGGGATGACCGGAAGTGTAGCGGGACACGTCGTCTACAGCAATAGGACTGCGGAACTCGCCTCTCCCGCGGGAACAAGAATCGATGTCACGGCCGGC
>NZ_JAEDXV010000079.1:0-255 GCF_036877645.1 Terriglobus sp. ADX1 | reverse complement strand
GGCGGTAGTTGCGGTAATGACACTGATAGCGCTTGTCGGATGGGTGCGATGGTATAGGTCAGCATCCATAGCCTTGCCGCCGTGGCCGTTGAACCTGGTTGTGGATTCGCAGCGGCCAACAACGGTCGTGCTTGCAGACGTCAGCTATGTGTTGCGCCTTCTGGGCGACCGTCCAGTTACGCTGGACGCATATGCCGACCGCACATATATGAAGGGCCTAATCCCGGAGAACGCTTCGCGCGGTGAGTTGAGTCT
>NZ_JAEDXV010000078.1:0-255 GCF_036877645.1 Terriglobus sp. ADX1 | reverse complement strand
TGACTCTTAGCTTCAATCTCAGCGTTGGGGATTTTATAGCCCGCCGCATCGGTTATGGTTCCGCTCAAAGTACCGCGATACTCCTGAGCATGCGCGAAGGCCGTGCCCACACAAAGGCACGCGATCGCAAGGGGGAATTTGCGTCCGAACATTAAGGTCTCCAGAAAGTGTTTCGGTGAAGCGAACGAAGATTATTGATAATCGTCTAGATCGTCAATAACAGCCTCGCGTTACATTTCCGTTGACCGAAGTAGC
>NZ_JAEDXV010000077.1:0-255 GCF_036877645.1 Terriglobus sp. ADX1 | reverse complement strand
TGAAATCAAGGAATCCTCCACCCGCATCAGCATGGCTGGTCTGAAGCAGTGCCTGAAGGATGCCGGCATCAACTGCTAAGTGGAGATACAGCGAAGCTCAAACGCGCAAAGCGCGTCATCCTGAGCGAAACGAAGTGAAGCCGAAGAACCTGCATTCGCTTCTGCCCACTCCACTTCACTGGAAACAAAAGATGCCCGCCGCACAAAAGCGACGGGCATCTTCACATCCGTAGAAAATCTATTTCCCGAAACCAA
>NZ_JAEDXV010000076.1:0-255 GCF_036877645.1 Terriglobus sp. ADX1 | reverse complement strand
ATATCGCAGAGGGGATAGTAGACGGGTTGCCGGCTGTTCAAAGCTGTAAGTGTCTTTTGTTTGCGAGTTACCGTTTGTGGCTTGCCGGTGGAATCGTAGTGCCGGGATAGGAATGCAGGTCCTTCAACTCCGCTTTGCTTCGTTCAGGATGACGGTCTTCGACCGTATGAGCTTCGCTGGTTTGCGAAGCTGGTTTGGGTTCCATCGTCTGAAAGGTTGAGATGTTGTGCTGTATGAGAAATTGTCGGGATTCTT
>NZ_JAEDXV010000075.1:0-255 GCF_036877645.1 Terriglobus sp. ADX1 | reverse complement strand
TCCATGTAGCGGAAGATTTGTATTACATCGATGTCGTGAAGATGTAAACCGACCGCCGTTTTGAAGATGTTTGCAAGAAAACATGTCGCTGTATCGCAGCCTGAGAATGCGTTGGGATTCTTCGCTCCGCTCAGAATGACGACAGGTTAAAACGTAGAAGCAGAACGCAGCACCTATCGTGGGTGCTGCGTTCTTTTTGCAAAGAATCATGGAACGATCCGGATGTGGCACGCGTATGGTGTTGGCATGATCGCT
>NZ_JAEDXV010000074.1:0-255 GCF_036877645.1 Terriglobus sp. ADX1 | reverse complement strand
GCAAAAGAAATAGAGCTGGCAGGTTATTTCCACCAAACCGCTAAAATAGAACAAGAAGGAAAAGGGCCACGCATTCGCGTGGCCCTAACTCTTTTAGAAAGACGATTTTGCCTCTAACCCCAATGGGAAGACGATTTTACAGCCACTAAAACCGTAAACCCAATAGAAAGACGATTTTAGAAAAACAGGGGGAGGGGGTACCCCTGCCGTGGCATCTACCCCCGAAGCGAAACCAACTGATCCGTCATGATCTGG
>NZ_JAEDXV010000073.1:0-255 GCF_036877645.1 Terriglobus sp. ADX1 | reverse complement strand
CTTCTACGGAGACGATGAAGGCCAGCTTCTCTCCGTTCCCGGATTTAGCAACGGCGGCACTTATACCTTCACCAATCAGGCGCCGCCAACCATGCAGGTATCGCCGGAATCGCTGACTTTCTCAGCAAACGTCGGTAGCTCTCCTGCGTCGAAAACGATCACGGTTACAAACCTTGGTTCGGGAAGCTATACCTGGACAGCAACCAGCAGCGCATCGTGGTTAAGCGCATCGCCTGCCAGCGGATCGTCTGGCGC
>NZ_JAEDXV010000072.1:0-255 GCF_036877645.1 Terriglobus sp. ADX1 | reverse complement strand
ATTAGGATTCAGCCTCAGGGAGCCTCTGCCCTGATGCGATGGCTGCCGTCTAACCTTCGATCCAGACTGACGTTCTGGTATGTCGGTGTTTTGGCAGTGCTTCTTGTCGTGTATGCAGCGCTTGTCTTTGCGTTCCAATACGCAGTTCTTACCAAGCAAATTGTTCACGATGAAATTCAGGATGTAGTAACAGCCGAAGGCCTTCTTTACTTCGATCATGCTGGAGTATTGCAGCTTCGTCAGGATTACTATTCG
>NZ_JAEDXV010000071.1:0-255 GCF_036877645.1 Terriglobus sp. ADX1 | reverse complement strand
TTGAAACATACTTCCAAGAGCATATTTTCCAGCCGTTGGGCATGACGGATACTTCGTATGCGGTGCCGTCGAATAAGCAATCGAGGGTGGCGGCGATACATCGTCGAACGGATGGCCAACTCGAAGAGCTGGTACGCCACCACGCCATCCCATCCACGCCGACGCCTCCGTTTCTTGGCGACGGTGGACTCTATTCCACAGCTCAGGACTATGGAATTTTCATGAGGATGCTTCTCAATGGTGGAACGTTTGGGA
>NZ_JAEDXV010000070.1:0-255 GCF_036877645.1 Terriglobus sp. ADX1 | reverse complement strand
TGAGGCGTTTGAGTTTCTCCGTAACTTACCCGTTGGCCGCATCCCCGGTGTCGGTAAGGTCAGCGAGGCTCGACTTGAAACGGAAGGGATCAAGTTAGTCGGCGACATCCAAAATATGAGCCTTCATGCTCTGGTAGAGCGTTTTGGAAGTTACGGACACCGCCTTCACGAGCTTGCATATGGTGTCGATCACAGCGCTGTGGTATCCAATCGTATCCGGAAACAAATTTCGGCCGAGGATACCTTTCCGGAAGA